>NZ_MDAW01000117.1:197012-226229 GCF_002875385.1 Vibrio sp. 10N.222.52.B12
GCTGAGCTAAGGACGCGCAATAATCTTTATTTTACTTTGTATAACCCGTTTATCAAACGAATTATTAAATAGTGGCGCGTCCTGGAGGATTCGAACCTCCGACCGCCTGGTTCGTAGCCAGGTACTCTATCCAGCTGAGCTAAGGACGCGCAATTCTTCTTGCTAGGAAGGTGTGAAGTACATCACATTTCATTTCTTACGAAACAAAAAAAAGGCCAACGGGCCAGTCAATGAATGGCGGTGAAGGAGGGATTCGAACCCTCGATACGGGATAAACCGTATACTCCCTTAGCAGGGGAGCGCCTTCAGCCTCTCGGCCACCTCACCGTTTTCATTGTTATATCTCAAAAGAGATATGGCGCGTCCTGGAGGATTCGAACCTCCGACCGCCTGGTTCGTAGCCAGGTACTCTATCCAGCTGAGCTAAGGACGCACTTTTGTTGATAAATCAACGTTGCAAGAATGGCGGTGAAGGAGGGATTCGAACCCTCGATACGGGATAAACCGTATACTCCCTTAGCAGGGGAGCGCCTTCAGCCTCTCGGCCACCTCACCGTCTTGCGGAGGCACATATTACGTTTTACCGAAAATATGTCAAACACTTTCTTTGAAAAAAAACGCAAAAATCGCTTAACCGATGCGGATTTAATCAAAGTGATTATTAAACAAACTTTATCACTCTATTATGATGAAAAAAAGAGAATCTTCTCTTAAAAAATGACATTTATCTAAAACTAAAAAGGCCAGCCCAATGGCTAGCCTTTTTCATTCAAACTAAGCTCTATAAACAGGAGCAGCTTAGTAGTTACCAGAAGCAACGTTACCATTGCCTTTTTCAGCTTGAATGCGCATGTAGATTTCTTCACGGTGAACTGAAACCTCTTTCGGAGCGTTAACGCCGATACGTACTTGGTTACCTTTAACACCTAGTACAGTTACAGTCACTTCATCACCAATCATCAGTGTTTCGCCTACGCGGCGAGTCAAAATTAGCATTCTTTGCTCCTTGAGTAATCTCTAAATTTTCTTGCTACAAAGCTATTATCCAACAAAAGTTATATTTTCGTAAACTACCTTGTTACGGAAAATTAGCCTAAAAAGGCATGTTTTTGCTGAATGCTTAATGCTTCACTCGATCTAATGTAAGCATCATGGAGAATATTTGCTGCTGTATCCACACACTCTGGTGGTAAGACTAGCATCATAGTGAGTGCATTCGTTGAGCAGAAATTAATTGCAATATCTTGCTGTGCCAACAAATCGCATGCGTGCTCAACCATTCCATTGGCTTCAAGCCCCACTGCGGTCAACAGGCTTACTACTTCACTATTACGGATTTTATCGCTGAACACCAGATCCAACTTGGCACATGCATCTTGTTTTATCATGATACCTGTTCGTTCTGTTTCCTCGATCACATTCCAAATGTCGATGCCTAACATCTGACATTGCTTTGCGACACTAGACAGGTGGTCACTGTCGACTTCAATTATGGCAAGGTCACGTTGAATCGCTATACCGGAAACGGCTTGCTTACCCGCCTCCCCTTTCACCAAACTGCCTTCATTAATATCGAAGGTCGAAAGCACACGTAGTGGCACATTATTCTTCCATGCGTATTGCACAGAAGGTAGATGCAGTACCTTCGCTCCTCGGCTCGCCATCGCCTCCATAGAAGGAAAATCGATAACGTCCAATTTCTGAGCGTTTTTCACTACACGAGGGTCACAAGTATATATACCATCAACGTCGGTAAAGATTTGGCACTCATCAGCACTTAACGCGCCTGCAAGTGTCACTGCGCTCGTATCAGAGCCACCTCGACCTAATGTGGTGATATCCCCATTTTCATTCACACCTTGGAAACCTGCCACGATAACGATTTGATCTTGCTTAAGTAAGTCAAAGATCGTAGAAGTATCAATGTGCTTAATCGTCGCGTCATTGTGTTGATTGTCCGTCACAATGTTCGCTTGTGCTCCGGTAAGTGAGCGAGCAGCATAACCCAATTTATTAAGGGTCATTGCCAGTAGTGCCATCGACACTTGCTCACCAGCAGAGAGCAAAACATCAAGTTCTCGAGCTGTTGGAACGCTATCTATTTGGTTAGCTAGATCCATCAATCGATTTGTTTCGCCTGACATTGCAGACACAACAACGACAACTTGATTACCATCATCTTTCGCCTTAATGATGTGTTCAGCGACTTGGTGGATTCTCTCAATTGAACCCACAGAAGTTCCGCCAAACTTTTGCACGATAAGGGGCTTTTTCACCAGTCTTCACCTTCCCAAGACCAAAGTCTCATTAGGACCACTTCATATTCTATTGATTGCAAAATTATATAAGCGGTAGTTACAACAAAAACCAAGCGACGTAAATGACCTGGTTAAAATACGGTCAATTAAACCACTTGGTTACTATAAAAAAATTACGCTCAATCAAATAACTTTGATTGAGCGTAAAGGATGTTAAAAGCTTATAAGCGCTCTTCTAGCCATGGCTGTACTGATTGAATCGCTTCTGGTAGTGCAGATACATCTGTACCACCAGCTTGCGCCATATCAGGACGACCACCGCCTTTACCGCCAACTTGCTCAGCAACCATCTTAACTAGGTCACCTGCTTTCACTTTACCGATAAGGTCTTTGGTTACGCCTGCAATCAGACCGATCTTGTCATCGTTCACGTTAGCAAGAAGGATTACACCGCTACCTACTTGGTTCTTGATGTCATCAACCATAGTACGTAGGTTCTTGTTATCTGCGCCTTCTAGAGCAGCAATCAGTACTTTAGTACCGTTGATATCCTGAACTTTACCCATGATGTTTGCGCTTTCTGCCGCAGCCATCTTGTCTTTCAGTTTCTGGATTTCTTTCTCTAGAGATTTTGCTTTCTGCGCTGATTCAGCCAGTTTCTCTTCGTACTTAGCCGCTTGAGCTTCGATTGCGTCTAGCGCACCTTCACCCGTTACCGCTTCGATACGACGGATACCTGCTGCGATACCACCTTCAGATGTGATCTTGAATAGACCGATGTCACCTGTGTTTGAAGCGTGGATACCACCACAAAGTTCAGTAGAAAAGTCACCCATAGACAGTACACGTACTTCGTCATCGTACTTCTCGCCGAACAACGCCATTGCGCCTTTCTTCTTAGCAGACTCGATATCCATCACGTTAGTTTCAATCGTGTGGTTGCGACGAATTTGAGCATTTACTAGACGCTCAACTTCTTTTAGCTCAGCTGCCGTTACCGCTTCTAAGTGTGAGAAGTCGAAACGTAGGCTATCCGCTTTTACTAGAGAGCCTTTCTGCGTTACGTGCTCACCAAGTAATTGGCGAAGTGCAGCATGCAGCAAGTGCGTTGCTGAGTGGTTTAGAGAGATTGCAGCGCGACGCTCTGCGTCAACGATAGTGGCAACTTCATCACCTTTTGCTAGAACGCCTTCAGCCATTACACCGTGGTGTGCGATTGCGTTACCTAGTTTTTGAGTGTCTTCAACACGGAATACACCAGCTTCAGTACGGATCTCACCAGCGTCACCACACTGACCGCCTGACTCTGCGTAGAATGGTGTTTCACCAAGCACGATGATGGCTTTGTCGCCAGCAGATAGAGATTCTACTTCGTTGCCTTCAACGAACATCGCCGCTACAGAGCTAGAGCCTTTAGTACCTGTGTAACCACAGAATTCTGTTTGCGTATCAACTTTGATTGCTGCGTTATAGTCAGTACCGAAGTTACCAGCTTCACGCGCACGTTGACGCTGCTCTTCCATCGCTTTCTCGAAACCTTCTTCGTCGATTGCAAACTCACGTTCACGTGCAACGTCATTAGTTAAGTCAGCTGGGAAGCCGTAAGTATCGTAAAGTTTAAATACGGTTTCGCCGTCTAGTACTTTACCGTCCGTTCCTTGAGAAGAAATGTTATCTAGTGCTTCGTTTAGAATCGCCATACCGCGCTCAAGTGTACGGCCGAAGTTTTCTTCTTCGATACGCAGTACTTTTTCAACCACAGCTTGTTGACGCTTCAGCTCTTCACCAGCCGTACCCATGATTTCCGCTAGTACACCAACCAGTTTGTGGAAGAATGCACCTTGTGCGCCCAGCTTGTTACCGTGACGAACTGCACGACGGATGATACGACGTAGAACGTAACCACGACCTTCGTTTGAAGGCATAACGCCATCAACGATCAGGAATGAACATGAACGGATGTGGTCAGCGATAACGCGTAGCGATTGGTTTGATAGATCTTCGTAGCCAATCACTTCAGCAGCAGCTTTGATAAGAGCTTGGAACACATCGATTTCGTAGTTTGAGTGAACGCCTTGCATAATTGCAGAGATACGCTCGATACCCATACCAGTATCTACCGATGGCTTTGGTAGCGGTTCCATAGTGCCGTCTGCGTGACGGTTGAACTGCATGAATACGTTGTTCCAGATCTCGATGAAACGGTCACCATCTTCTTCAGGTGTGCCAGGACGGCCACCCCAGATGTGCTCACCGTGATCGTAGAAGATTTCAGTACATGGACCACAAGGACCTGTGTCACCCATTTGCCAGAAGTTATCTGACTCGTATGGTTTACCACCTTTCTTGTCGCCGATGCGAATAATGCGGTCTGCTGGAACGCCTACTTTTTGGTTCCAGATATCGAATGCTTCGTCGTCTGTCTCGTAAACGGTTACCAGTAGACGGTCTGCTGGCAGCTTAAGGGTTACTGTTAGGAATTCCCAAGCGAACGCGATAGCGTCTTCTTTGAAGTAATCGCCAAAGCTGAAGTTACCTAGCATTTCAAAGAATGTGTGGTGACGAGCAGTGAAGCCAACGTTTTCCAGGTCGTTGTGTTTACCACCAGCACGTACACAACGTTGAGCCGTAGTCGCTCGAGTGTAGGCTCGTTTTTCTAAGCCTAAGAAACAATCTTTAAATTGGTTCATACCCGCGTTTGTGAACAGCAGGGTTGGGTCGTTATGTGGAACTAACGATGAACTTTCTACGATTTGGTGTCCTTTGCTCTCAAAGAACTTGAGGAACGCGTTACGAACCTCATCAGTGCTCATGTACATGCAGCTCTTCCTGAAAATAGTCGAGTTAGAATTTTGCCGTATTGTAGATCATGCAATCAGCTACGACTAGTTTTCTTGTGGAAAAGAGGCATTAGAGGAAAAAATTTGAAGCAAAACAAAAAACAGTGTGAGCTACTGACCGCTAATCTTCGTCATCAAAGCTCAGCGCATAGCTGATTTGGTCAAAACTATAGCCACGATATTGCATAAATCGCACCTGTTTAGCGTATTCTTTCTGGTCTTTGGCTTTCATTCCTTTGAATTTCTTCTCAGCCGCCGTTCTTGCCAGTTCAAACCAGTCTTGTGGTTCCTCTTCCATCGCTGTTTCAATGATGCATTCAGCCACGCGTTTTTGATTCAACTCCTGTCGAATTCTCCTTTCACCATGCCCTTTATAGACGTGTTGGCGAATCTGACTTTTGGCATAACGTAAGTCATCTAAGTAATTGTGGTCGAGGCAAAAGTTGATGGCCACTTCGATATCTGCCTCTTCATAACCTTTTAGAGCCAGCTTTTGATAGAGCTCGTATTGTCCATGATCACGACGGCTTAGTAGCTGAATCGCCGCTTCTTTGCTCGACAACGTCGGAGCTTGACGCTTTTGGTACATGATGATCCTAAAACTATTTTGCTGTACAGACTCTAAAACAATCGTAGTAAATAACTGCCCACTCTAGCTGGTTGCTGTGCCAGTTCTGCTCACCTACTTACTGGGATTGATATTAATCTGCCCTTTATTTTTAACGGTTTTGATTTCAGCAGATACAACAAAGCCCCGCATCGCAGGGCTTTGTTAGATATTAATTGAAGAAAAAATTAAAACTCTTCTTCTTGCTCTGATTTTTCACCGGCTTCTGGCGCTTCAGGTAAAGCAGGAGAAAGTAGCATTTCACGTAGCTTAGCATCGATAGTCTTTGCCACTTCGGTGTGCTCACGTAGGTAGTTACAAGCGTTCGCTTTACCTTGACCGATCTTATCGCCTTGGTAGCTGTACCATGCACCCGCTTTTTCTACTAGCTTGTGCTTAACGCCTAGGTCGACTAATTCACCTTCACGATTGAAGCCTTGGCCATACATGATTTGCGTATTCGCTTCTTTAAACGGTGCAGCAATCTTGTTTTTAACCACTTTAATGCGCGTTTCGTTACCCACAACTTCATCGCCTTCTTTGATTGCGCCAGTACGGCGGATATCTAGACGAACAGAAGCGTAGAATTTAAGAGCGTTACCACCAGTAGTGGTTTCAGGGTTACCGAACATCACACCAATCTTCATACGAATTTGGTTGATGAAGATACACATACAGTTAGACTGCTTTAGGTTACCTGTAAGCTTACGCATTGCTTGAGAAAGCATACGAGCTTGAAGACCCATGTGGCTGTCGCCCATTTCGCCTTCAATTTCAGCCTTTGGAGTAAGTGCCGCAACAGAGTCGACAACCATGACGTCGATAGCACCAGAACGTGCAAGTGCGTCACAAATCTCAAGAGCTTGCTCACCCGTATCAGGCTGAGAAACAAGTAGAGCATCGATATCAACACCTAGTTTCTTCGCGTATACAGGATCTAGCGCGTGCTCCGCATCGATAAATGCACAAGTTTTGCCTTCACGTTGCGCTGCTGCAATAAGCTCTAGAGTTAGCGTTGTTTTACCTGAAGATTCTGGACCGTAAACTTCTACGATACGACCCATTGGCAGACCACCAGCACCCAAAGCGATATCAAGAGAAAGAGAACCCGTTGAGATGGTTTCTACGTCCATTGCGCGGTTATCACCAAGGCGCATGATAGAGCCTTTACCGAATTGCTTTTCAATTTGACCTAGCGCAGCGGCGAGCGCTTTCTGTTTGTTCTCGTCCATTACTTTCTCCGATTTATTCATCTTCTTTGGGCGATGAATCATAATTCATTTTTCTTGAGCAGAAGAACTGCTCATCAATGAAAGTCATTATACTGTTGATTCATACAGTGTCTATACCTGTATGAAAAAAATTTGGCAGACCTAAACCTACTATTTGCTCCAGCCCTTATCAAAACTGGGCTACGACAATTAAAGAAATTCTAGATCAAATACTGATGCAGTTGAGTCAGTGCATGCTCAATCGCTTTTTTGCGAACTTGCGCACGATCACCAGTAAAATGCATGGTTTCCACTTGCTGCCAATTCTGATTATCTGCAAAGGCAAAACAAACCGTCCCAACAGGCTTTTCTTCGCTTCCACCGCTAGGGCCAGCTATGCCACTTATCGAGACTCCAATAGTTGCATTTGAATGATTTAGGGCGCCCAGCACCATTTCAATCACGACTGGCTCACTCACAGCACCGTGCGCTTCTAATGTTGAAGCTTGTACACCAAGCATTTCCATTTTAGCTTCATTGCTGTAGGTCACAAATGCGCGGTCTAGCCAAGCAGAGCTACCTGCAATATCAGTGATTGCTGTTGCAACCCCACCTCCAGTGCAAGATTCTGCCGTCGTTAAAATATGCCCATGCTTAGCCAATAATGCCCCTAAATCGGCACTCAATTTTGTTGCTCTTTCCATAGCCAAAAATGCCCTTTGTCTCTTTTTACTTGATAGGGATTCACGTATCCTAAGCCGCTACGGAAATAAACAAAAGTACTTACCTGTGAAAGCTGAACAAAAACACACTCCGATGATGCAGCAATACCTCAAGCTAAAGGCTGAGAATCCTGAAATCTTGCTGTTTTACCGCATGGGCGACTTCTACGAACTCTTCTACGACGATGCAAAACGCGCATCTCAATTGCTTGATATTTCGTTGACTAAACGCGGTGCATCGGCAGGTGAACCTATCCCAATGGCTGGCGTTCCATTCCACGCCGTTGAAGGTTATCTAGCCAAACTTGTTCAGCTTGGTGAGTCTGTGGCGATTTGTGAACAGATTGGCGATCCTGCAACAAGCAAAGGTCCGGTTGAACGTAAAGTAGTACGCATCGTCACGCCAGGTACTGTGACCGACGAAGCTCTGCTATCTGAGCGTATCGATAACCTGATTGCAGCAATCTATCAGCACAATGGTAAATTTGGTTACGCGACATTGGATGTAACTTCTGGACGCTTCCAATTGGTTGAGCCTGAAACCGAAGAAGCGATGGCAGCAGAACTTCAACGTACGGCCCCACGAGAGCTACTTTTCCCTGAAGATTTTGAGGCCGTTCACCTCATGTCTAACCGTAATGGTAACCGCCGCCGCCCTGTTTGGGAGTTTGAGCTCGATACTGCGAAGCAACAGCTTAACCAACAATTTGGCACTCGTGACTTAGTGGGCTTTGGTGTTGAACACGCATCACTTGGCTTATGTGCCGCTGGCTGTTTGATTCAATATGTAAAGGACACTCAACGTACTGCCCTGCCACACATTCGTTCACTCACCTACGACAGACAAGATCACTCTGTGATTCTTGACGCAGCGACTCGTCGCAACCTTGAGCTAACACAAAACCTATCAGGTGGCACTGATAACACGCTTGCGGAAGTCTTAGATCATTGTGCAACCGCAATGGGCAGTCGTATGCTCAAGCGCTGGTTACACCAACCAATGCGCTGTATTGATACCTTAAACAATCGCTTAGATGCGATCAGCGAAATCAAAGATCAAAGCTTGTTCACCGACATTCAACCAATTTTCAAACAGATTGGTGATATTGAGCGTATTTTGGCTCGCTTAGCACTTCGTTCTGCTCGTCCTCGCGATATGGCTCGACTGCGTTACGCAATGCAACAACTCCCAGAATTGGAAAGTGTAACGTCTTCTCTGGCGCATCCTTACCTAATTAGATTGGCTCAATTTGCCGCGCCAATTGATGATGTCTGTGATCTGCTAGAACGTGCAATCAAAGAAAATCCACCAGTGGTTATTCGCGAGGGTGGTGTGATTGCAGAGGGCTACAACGCTGAGCTTGATGAATGGCGTAAACTCGCAGATGGCGCAACCGAGTATCTAGAAAAGCTCGAAGCAGACGAACGTGAGCGCCACGGTATTGATACACTAAAAGTAGGCTACAACGCCGTACACGGTTTCTTTATTCAGGTTAGTCGTGGCCAAAGCCACTTGGTTCCACCACATTATGTGCGTCGACAAACACTGAAAAATGCAGAACGCTACATCATTCCAGAGTTGAAAGAGCATGAAGACAAGGTTCTAAACTCTAAGTCAAAAGCGTTAGCAGTAGAGAAGAAACTGTGGGAAGAGCTGTTTGATTTATTGATGCCAAACCTTGAGAAAATGCAAAACCTTGCGTCAGCGATTTCTCAGTTGGACGTTTTACAAAACCTTGCCGAACGTGCAGACACGTTAGATTACTGTCGCCCGACTCTAGATAAAGAAGCCGGTATCAGTATTCAAGCAGGCCGCCACCCTGTTGTGGAACAAGTAACCAGTGAACCATTTATTGCTAACCCAATAGAGTTAAGCTCAGACCGTAAGATGCTGATCATCACTGGTCCAAACATGGGTGGTAAATCGACCTACATGCGCCAAACTGCGTTGATTGCTTTGATGGCTCACATTGGTTCATACGTACCAGCGGAATCAGCTCATATCGGATCTTTGGATCGTATATTTACTCGTATTGGCGCATCCGATGACCTTGCTTCCGGGCGCTCTACCTTCATGGTAGAAATGACCGAAACAGCGAATATTCTTCATAATGCGACTCAAAACAGCTTGGTGTTAATGGATGAGATCGGCCGCGGTACCAGTACTTATGATGGTCTTTCTTTAGCATGGGCAAGTGCAGAATGGCTAGCCACACAAATAGGCGCAATGACCCTGTTTGCAACGCACTATTTTGAGTTGACTGAACTGCCAAACCAACTGCCAAATCTTGCCAACGTCCACCTAGATGCAGTAGAGCACGGTGACAGCATTGCCTTTATGCACGCAGTCCAAGAAGGTGCAGCAAGCAAGTCTTACGGCCTTGCCGTTGCTGGGTTGGCTGGAGTTCCAAAACCCGTGATCAAGAATGCGCGCAACAAACTGTCTCAGCTTGAGCAATTAGGTCAAGGTAATGACTCTCCACGACCAAGTGCTGTCGATGTAGCAAACCAACTAAGCTTGATCCCAGAGCCAAGCGATGTAGAGCAAGCACTGTCGAATATTGATCCTGACGATCTAACGCCACGTCAGGCATTGGAAGAGCTTTACCGCTTGAGGGAGATGCTCTAATCTGACGCATCTTCAATAAAACGCAAAAAGGCTATGGTTTCCCATAGCCTTTTGTTTATTCTAAATTCACCTTTAAAGCAGGACTGTCCTAGTCGACTTCCACGTTGAACAGGTTTTCCATGTTCAAACCTTGCTTAATCAAGATTTCGCGCAATCGACGTAAACCTTCAACTTGAATCTGACGTACACGTTCACGTGTTAGACCAATCTCACGTCCCACTTCCTCAAGCGTTGATGGCTCGTAGCCAAGTAAACCAAAACGACGAGCAAGCACTTCTTTCTGTTTTGGATTTAGCTCTTCTAGCCAGTCAATCAACGAGGATTTGATGTCATCGTCTTGAGTGGATACTTCGGGATCCGAATTGTTTGCATCAGGAATTATATCCAGTAGCGCTTTCTCGCCATCACCACCGATAGGTGTATCGACAGAGCTGATACGCTCGTTAAGGCGAAGCATTTTACTTACGTCTTCAACTGGAATATCTAGCTGAGCTGCAATTTCTTCTGCCGTTGGTTCATGGTCGAGCTTCTGAGAAAGTTCACGTGCGGTACGCAGATAAATGTTTAGCTCTTTAACCACATGAATTGGCAAACGAATGGTGCGAGTTTGGTTCATCAACGCACGCTCAATCGTTTGGCGAATCCACCACGTTGCGTAGGTTGAAAAACGGAAACCTCGTTCAGGATCAAACTTCTCAACCGCACGGATCAAGCCCAGATTACCTTCTTCGATAAGATCAAGAAGTGCTAAACCGCGATTGCTGTAACGACGAGAGATCTTCACGACAAGACGTAAATTACTTTCGATCATTCGCTTACGGGCAGCTTCATCGCCACGTAATGCTCTACGAGCGTAAAGTACTTCTTCTTCTGCTGTGAGTAGTGGTGAAAAGCCAATTTCGCCTAAGTACAGTTGTGTCGCATCTAGACTTTTATTGCTCGCATCAAACTCTTCGCGAGCTGTTGCTTTGGTTTTTTTAGATGTTTTTTCAAGTTCAGGACTTCCGCTTCCTGTCGTTGCGTTGTCATATTCGAACTCTTCAACTTTGGTGACTGTGTTGCTGATACTCATAACGCCTCCCCCTGGCGAGTTAGCAAACATAACAACTCAATATGTCGCTAAATGATGTCGCAAGTTGTTATTCAAAGTTTTAAGGTAAATATCGTTTTGGATTTACGGATTTACCTTGATAGCGAATTTCAAAGTGGAGCTTAACTGACTTAGAACCAGAACTACCCATGGTAGCGATTTTTTGTCCGCTCTTGACACTTTGTCCTTCTGATACCAGCAATCTGTCATTGTGTGCGTATGCGCTTAAATAATTGTCGTTATGCTTCACTATAATTAGGTTGCCATAACCTCGTAGCGCATTACCTGAGTACACAACAGTGCCGGCCGCGGTTGAAACGATAGGCTGACCACGCTGTCCTGCGATGTCTATGCCTTTATTTCCTTGTTCTCCCGCTGAGAAGTTCTTGATTACTCTCCCTTTTGTTGGCCACAACCACTTTGATACTTTATCGTTTTTCGCCGCAGTTACTGGTGGTTTCGGTTTAACATTCTGATTACCTTTTGACCCAACATACTCCTTTGGTTTGGATTGTTCAACCTTCTTTGGCGGCTGTTTTTGTGCAACTTTAGGCGTAGTGGTCGCCGGCTTTTGAGTAGAGCTTTTACTTGAATTTGACGGCTTTGACGCTGTTGATGTTTTAGTCACTGGCGCTGGTTTTGTCGCAACCACTGGAGGAACAACGGGTTCCACTTTATGACCATATTTTGGAGCAACATATTTCGGTGCCCAAAGTTTTAATCGTTGACCAGGGAAAATCGTATAGGGTGCGTTAAGTTCATTGTAACGAACAAGGTCATTTACATTCTTATCTGTGACATAAGCTATGAAATAAAGTGTATCTCCTTTCTTTACTTCATAATAACTGCCTCTATAACTGCCTCGTTCAACACTAGAATAGTCTTTATTTAAGCTAGAAACAGGCGCAGGCGAATGAGCCGCGCAACCGACAAGTCCCGCAGCTATCAAGCAGCTAATACCAAAACGACGTAAGAACCTATTCACCTGATCTTTAACCCTTAAGCTAAATCGCCTGCAACTAATGGCACAAATCTTACCATTTCTACCACGGTAGAAAGGAATTGTTCACCCTTGCGTTCAATTTTCAACAATTGTTGCTCATCCTCACCAACAGGTATGATCATCTTACCGCCCTCTTTCAGCTGAGATAAAAGTGCTTGGGGAACACTTTCCGCAGCCGCAGTGACAATAATCGCATCGAACGGACCTTTCGCTTCCCATCCGAGCCAGCCGTCACCATGTTTGGTAGAGACATTATAAATATCCAGTTGTTTCAAGCGACGCTTAGCGTCCCATTGCAAAGACTTGATGCGTTCAACGGAATAAACATGATCAACGATTTGAGCAAGTACAGCCGTTTGATAACCTGACCCTGTTCCTATCTCAAGCACATTGCTGCTTTGTTTGAGATCGAGCAATTCTGTCATTTTCGCAACAATGTAAGGCTGAGAAATAGTTTGCCCCTGACCAATCGGTAACGCATTGTTATCGTACGCTTGGTGCATCATTGCCTGTGAGACAAAACTCTCACGCGGCAAACAGTACACGGCATCCAATACGCGTTGATCACTGATGCCACTGGAGATAAGAAACGCTATCAACCTGTCAGCATGTGGGTTACTCATTACTTCTCTTCCTTTAACCAACTGTCCATCGCACGCAAAGACTCATGAGCAGTGAGGTCAACTTGCAGTGGGGTGATTGAAACTCGACCATGCTCAATCGCATAAAAATCGGTGCCCTCTCCAGCATCTTGCTCTTTACCCGGAGGACCTAACCAATAAATATCATGCCCACGTGGGTCCTGTTGCTTGATCATATTCTCGGCATGATGACGGGCGCCTAAACGTGTCACTTCAATCTCACCTAATTGTTCTAGTGGTAAATCAGGAACATTGACGTTCAGTAAGCGGTTAGTCGGGATCGGCCTAACCAAATGCTGCTCAACTAGCTGACGGGCAATTTTTGCCGCAGCTGCAAAGTTCTGTTTACCCACCAACGAAAAAGCAACAGATTGAACGCCAAGAAAGTGCCCTTCCATCGCAGCGGCAACCGTACCTGAATATAAGACATCATCGCCAAGGTTCGCGCCATGATTGATCCCAGTGAGAACTAAGTCAGGTAAATCGCCTTTCATCAATTCA
The DNA here is from genome assembly GCF_002875385.1 of Vibrio sp. 10N.222.52.B12. Classification (NCBI taxonomy): domain Bacteria; kingdom Pseudomonadati; phylum Pseudomonadota; class Gammaproteobacteria; order Vibrionales; family Vibrionaceae; genus Vibrio; species Vibrio sp. 10N.222.52.B12. The sequence continues at coordinate 210,515 of NZ_MDAW01000117.1, forward strand.
TTCAATGCAAAGTGAACACAATCTGTCGGGGTGCCTTGCACAGAGAAGGTGTTGGGTGCGATCTCATTTACTCTCAGAGGCTGCTCTAACGTCAGTGAGTTCGAAGCACCAGACCGGTTTCGATCTGGTGCCACAATCGTCACCTCAGCAATACTTTTTAGCTCATCAGCAAGCGCATGAATTCCTTGAGCATGAACGCCGTCGTCATTACTGAGCAGTACTCTTAATGGCTTCGCGTTTGGTGAATCCATTTCCATTAATATTCTCTTTCTACTTTTTCCTCGATAACCAGCTCGCGTACGATAGAGGTCGCAAACGAACCGGCATCTAGCGAGAAGGTCAACGTAATATTGTTGCCATCCACCGTCCAAGCTAAGTCTTGAGGTTTAAGTGCAATATCACGACGGTCGTGACGCATACGATTCCCACGAATTAATGCCATTAAATCGGGTTCTTCATCCAAGAAAGGCTGCTCCAAGGCTAATGCATCTGTTTGAGTTGGAAGTGCATTGTCTCCAGCTAGCGCTGCAGTAATAACCACTTCGCCCTGAGCAAATTGTGCCTGTAGGTCAGCAATGTTGCTTGCATCAATCAACTGAGTACCAGAAGTTGTCTTCGCCACATCACCGTCGATGAACTTGTCAAACACGCCTTGCTCTAATCGAGCTGAAACGATGCGGTTGAAGATCCACGAACGAGCCGCCGACAAATACATGCTGCGCTTGTTTTGGTTACGAGTACGTACGTTCTCGCGCCCCCATCGACGTGCTTCTTCAAGGTTGTTGCCATCGTTACCAAAACGCTGACTACCAAAGTAGTTCGGCACGCCAACTTGTTTCACTTTTTCAAGGCGTTGCTCAACATCCGCTACATCTGTCACTTCAGACAAAGTAACCACGAACTCGTTCCCTACTAGGTCACCAGGGCGTAGTTTTTTATTGTGACGATCTGTTGCCAGAATTTCGATACTTGGGTATTGCGCCAAAAATGCTGAAAAATCTGGTGTTTCACCTTTCGGTAAATGAACACTTAGCCATTGTTCAGTCACAGCGTGACGGTCTTTAAGACCCGCCCAGCTAACGTCTTTCGACTTAACGCCACTGGCTTTTGCTAGCTCATTAGCAACAAAGCTGGTGTTCTCGCCCGTTTTACGGATACGAACCATTAAATGCTCGCCTTCACCCGTAAAGGCAAAACCTAAGTCTTCGCGAACCTGAAAGTGTTCTGGTTGCGCTTTGATTTTTGCTGATGCTACAGGCTTACCCGTAAGGTAAGCCAATGAAGATAAAATGTCTGACATGATGTTTTTCCACTGCTAACGCAGCACTGAGGAGCAAATTGCTAGGTTATTGCTTAAAGAGAAGTACAACTGCTTCCGTTGCAATGCCTTCTTTGCGTCCAGTAAAACCGAGACGCTCTGTCGTCGTAGCCTTTACGTTTATATTACTGATATCGATTTCCAAGTCTTCAGCAATCGTGGCACACATTGCGTCGATATGTGGCGCCATTTTAGGCGCTTGTGCCATGATGGTGATGTCAGCGTTTCCTAATCGATAGCCTTGTTCTTTCACCCTGCGATAAACATCTTTAAGCAGTTCGCGGCTATCAGCCCCTTTCCACTTATCATCGGTATCTGGGAAGTGACGGCCAATATCTCCGGCAGCAATAGCACCAAGCAGTGCATCGCTCAATGCATGAAGTGCCACATCACCATCTGAGTGGGCAATCAACCCTTGTTCGTAAGGAACGGCGACACCACCGATAATCACCGGACCTTCACCACCAAATTTGTGTACATCGAAACCATGACCAATTCGAATCATTTTCTATCCTTTGTTTACTCGCCGTGCTCACGGCTTAGGTAAAACTCGGCTAACGCGAGGTCTTCTGGCTGAGTAATTTTTATGTTATTCGCATTACCTTGAACCAAAGCCGGCGTTTCACCTAACCATTCCAAAGCCGAAGCTTCATCAGTAATGGTTGCACCTTGTTCTAATGCGTCAGTCAGTGCTCGTGTTAATTGTTGAGTTTTAAACATTTGTGGGGTAAGTGCATGCCACAATGCTTCTCTATCTACCGTATGATCGATATCTTGTGCCACGTTTGCTCGCTTCATTGTGTCTCTCACTGGAAAGGCAAGGATGCCACCTGTTGGGTGTGCGCTACAAACGTCGATCAAATGGTCAATATCGGATGTGAGAACACATGGTCTTGCTGCGTCGTGAACTAAAACCCACTCGCTCTCAAGATGTGTTCTTACATAGTTTAGCCCTGAAAGCACAGAATCCGCCCTTTCTTTGCCACCAGACACGCAAATCACGTCTGGGTGCTGAGCAATGTTCAATTCAGGGTAATAAGGGTCGCCATCGGTAATTGCGATCACGACTTTAGAGATCCTCGGATGAGAAAGCAGCTTCTCTACTGTGTGCTCTAATACCGCTTTTCCGTCAATTAAGAGATATTGCTTAGGACGATCAGCCTTCATACGGCTACCAACACCGGCCGCAGGTACAATCGCAACATGAGATGAAAACAACTTTGGCATGTTATTGCTCGTCCTCGTCAATAATACGATAGAAAGTCTCGCCATCTTTGACTAAACCTAACTCATGACGCGCACGTTCTTCAATCGCATCAAGACCTTGTCTCAGGTCATCAATTTCTGCGAACATCTCATTATTACGAGCTTGCAGCTTGCTGTTCACTTGTTGCTGCACTTCAATTTCATCTTCTACTGTGTAGTAGTCAGTCACCCCGTTTTTGCCAAACCATAGGGTATATTGGAGCCAGCCAAACAGTAACGTAAGGGCTAAAACAAAGATTCGCATATCGCTGCTAACATTCTGTACCGGAAGGGATTAGATAAGGTGACATATATAGCATAAATGCGTGGTTGGCTCTAGGGCAGAAAAAGAGACTCACACGCTCCTTACACATTAAGTTAAGTTAGCATCATTAAAAACAAAAGCTAGTCAACGCTAACCCGAGCTCTGAAACATCGTTCATTTTGTCGAACCTGATAGTTCAAATCAGGCTAATCAAAAATAGGAACGTAAATATGAAAAATAACAAGGAAAATCTCTTTAAACTAGGGCTGACCTTTTGCCTTTTAAGCCCTCTTCCTCTATATGCATCGCAATGTGATGATCTTTGGAAAGATTCGTTAGAGCCAAATAACTTAGAGTTCAGTATCGATACCAATAGCCTAGGGGGACGGTTATTTGTAGCTAACCTACCAAACTACAGAGACTTTACTCTCCAACATATAGTTAAGCTAAATCAATTATTGTATTTAGATGTAAACGAAGTTCCTTATGTCAGCAATTTAAAAATCACAATTCACCCCTTCAGCAATCCGAATTGTGACGGAGTTGCTTATAAATCTGGTGGTATAAATAGCACAAACATATATATAAACAGCTGCTTTTTAGAAAGCTTACCAAGTGAAAAGGTTGAAGCTGAGATTAAAGGTATACTAGTGCATGAGTTGGTTCATGCTTACCAAAATTCTAATTTTGAACAAGGCAGTGGCACTCTAGAAGGCGTTGCAGATGCAGTTCGCTACCTGACTGAATTCAAATCGCTGGAAGAGAAGCGAACGTTGGGTGGTGACCACAATAGTTCTTATGATTTAGGAGCCTTTTGGATTGATTGGTTAAGGCACAAGTTACTTGCAAATGGTGATCAACGAGACTTTCTTTACGAATTAAACAAGTATGCGGGAAGTCCTAGTGGATTTAATTGGCAAAACGACATTACAGATTTTTTTTCAAACACCGTAGATGAATTATGGCGTGAATATCAAACTTGCTTGCATGATAACGGCAATAATTGCCCAACAAGTATTCATTATCAAGCAATAGGGCAATGCGATGGAGAACCTCAACGGAATAAAGATCTAGCCGTCGCCCTAGAAAAAAATATCAAAGCCTCCGACGAAAACAAACCTTATGAGACTGCTTACAATGCCTTTGACAACAGTAATAATACTAAATGGCTTAGCTTCGCCGATACAGGTTGGATAAGTTATCAATTCGATAAGCCCGCCCTTGTATCGAGATATACGATAACTTCAGCGAATGACGTCGCAGCCCGAGACCCTAAGGCTTGGTTACTACAAGGCTCTATTAATGGACATCAATGGCAAACATTAGATAGTCAAGATAACCAATTTTTTACTTCTAGGCATCAAACGAGAAACTTTGATTTTTCGCCATCTATACCTTTCAGTTACTACCGTTTAAACATAACGGAAAATGCGGGAGCCAACATAATTCAGTTGGCAGAAGTTGAATTGCTCGGCAACTTCCCGACAATAGTAAACCTAACTCAACAATATCCTGGCAGATCTTCTGCTTCAGCAAGTAATGCTCCAAAGGAAGATCACTCTCATGCATTCGATGAAAATAGAGCGACCAAGTGGTTAACTTTTAGTTCAACTGGAAACATCACATATTACTTCCCAAAACCGGTCACCGTACATCAGTATTCTTTGACATCAGCCAACGATGCCTCGGATCGAGATCCTCAAAATTGGAAACTACTTGGCAGCAATGATGGAGTCACTTGGCAAATACTAAATAGCCAGACACAGCAAAGTTTTACCAAAAGATTTCAGACAAAGCTCTATCAACTAACGACTCCTTTAAGTTATCAGTACATTAAATTGGAGATCAGTAAAAACCATGGTTCAGAAATCTTACAATTAGCAGAATTTACTCTGAAAGGAAATATATAGAAAGTGAACTGGAGAAAAAACGCCCCGCAAATGCGAGGCGTTTTTTAAAAGCGTTAAGCTAATAATTTAGAAACCTAAATTATTGACCTTTAACTTCTTTAAGACCGTTGAAAGGAGCGCGCTCACCTAGAGCTTCCTCGATACGGATAAGTTGGTTGTACTTAGCAACACGGTCAGAACGGCTCATAGAACCAGTTTTGATTTGACCTGCAGCTGTACCTACCGCTAGGTCAGCGATAGTTGCATCTTCAGTTTCGCCAGAACGGTGAGAGATTACTGCTGTGTAACCTGCGTCTTTAGCCATCTTGATTGCAGCTAGAGTCTCAGTTAGAGAACCGATTTGGTTGAACTTGATAAGGATAGAGTTAGCTACGCCTTTCTCGATACCTTCAGCAAGGATCTTAGTGTTAGTAACGAATAGATCGTCACCTACTAGTTGAAGCTTGTCACCTAGTAGTTCAGTTTGGTGCTTGAAGCCAGCCCAATCAGACTCGTCTAGACCGTCTTCGATAGAAACGATTGGGAATTGGTTAGCTAGCTCAGCTAGGTAGTGGTTGAACTCTTCAGAAGTGAAAGTTTTACCTTCGCCTTTCATGTTGTAGATGCCAGCTTCTTTGTCGAAGAACTCAGATGCAGCACAGTCCATAGCTAGAGTAACGTCTTTACCTAGTTCGTAACCAGCAGCTGCAACAGCTTCTGCGATAACTTCTAGAGCTTCAGCGTTAGACTTAAGGTTAGGAGCGAAACCACCTTCGTCACCAACTGCAGTGCTGTAGCCTTTAGACTTAAGAACTTTAGCTAGGTTGTGGAATACTTCAGCACCGATACGTAGACCTTCTTTAAGAGTCTTAGCACCAACTGGTTGGATCATGAACTCTTGGATGTCAACGTTGTTATCTGCGTGCTCACCACCGTTGATGATGTTCATCATTGGTAGAGGCATAGAGAACTGACCAGCTGTACCGTTTAGCTCAGCGATGTGCTCGTATAGAGGCATGCCTTTAGCAGCAGCTGCTGCTTTAGCGTTTGCTAGAGAAACAGCTAGGATAGCGTTCGCACCGAATTTAGATTTGTTTTCAGTACCGTCTAGGTCGATCATTACTGCGTCGATTGCAGCTTGATCTTTCGCGTCTTTACCAACTAGAGCTTCAGCGATTGGGCCGTTTACAGCTTCGATAGCTTTAAGAACACCTTTACCTAGGAAACGTGCTTTGTCGCCGTCACGTAGCTCAAGAGCTTCGCGAGAACCAGTAGATGCGCCAGATGGAGCAGCAGCCATACCTACGAAACCGCCTTCTAGGTGTACTTCAGCTTCTACAGTTGGGTTACCACGTGAATCGATGATTTCACGACCTAGAACTTTAACGATCTTAGACATTGAATGTTTCCTTCTCGTTGAATATATAATGTCAAAATTAAAGGCAGCAACACAGCTTACGTTACTGCCTGTATTCCTTACTTACTTCTCGAAATCGCCACGCTGGTATTCGCCAGCTGCTTTCACGAAACCTGCGAACAATGGGTGACCATCACGCGGTGTTGATGTGAACTCTGGGTGGAATTGAGCCGCTACGAACCATGGGTGAGCTGGGTTCTCAATTACTTCTACCAGTTTCTTGTCAGCTGACAAGCCAGATACTTTAAGGCCTGCTTTTTCGATTTGCGGACGAAGATTGTTGTTCACTTCATAACGGTGACGGTGACGCTCATGAATTGTCGCGTTGCCGTATAGTTCACGAGCTTTCGTACCTTTTTCTAGGTGACATAGCTGTGAACCAAGACGCATAGTACCACCAAGATCAGACTTCTCGGTACGTTCTTCAACTTTACCTTCGCCATCAACCCACTCTGTGATTAAACCTACCACAGGGTACTTCGTCTCTTTGTTAAATTCTGTTGAATGTGCACCTTCCATACCCGCTACGTTACGTGCGTATTCGATCAGTGCCACTTGCATGCCTAGACAGATACCTAGGTAAGGAACGTTGTTTTCACGAGCGTATTGAGCTGCGCGAATCTTACCTTCGATACCACGGTCACCGAAACCGCCAGGAACAAGGATTGCGTCTAGACCTTCTAGGATCTCAACACCTTTGTTCTCTACATCTTGAGAATCAACGTACTGAATCTTAACGCTCAGACGGTTCTTAAGACCAGCATGTTTCAACGCTTCGTTTACTGATTTGTATGCATCTGGTAGTTCAATGTACTTACCAACCATACCAATCGTCACTTCTGCCGTTGGGTTAGCTTCTTCGTAAATTACTTGTTCCCACTCAGACAGGTTAGCTTCTGGCGCATTGATGCCAAAGCGAGCACAAACAAGATCGTCTAGACCTTGAGCTTTGATTAGCTGAGGGATCTTGTAGATAGAATCTACATCTTTCATTGAGATAACTGCTTTTTCTTGTACGTTACAGAAAAGAGCAATTTTCTTACGTTCGTTAGCAGGGATCATACGATCGCTACGACAAACTAGAATATCTGGTTGGATGCCGATAGATAGCAGCTCTTTAACAGAGTGCTGAGTTGGCTTAGTTTTCACTTCGCCCGCAGCTGCTAGATAAGGAACTAGCGTTAGGTGCATGAACATTGCGCGTTCACGGCCTAGTTCTACAGCAAGCTGACGAATAGCTTCCATAAATGGTAGTGATTCGATATCACCTACCGTACCACCGACTTCAACGATAGCAACATCATGGCCTTCAGAACCTGCGATTACGCGGTCTTTGATAGCGTTAGTGATGTGAGGGATAACCTGAATGGTTGCACCTAGGTAATCGCCGCGACGTTCTTTACGTAGTACGTCTGCATAAACACGACCTGCAGTGAAGTTGTTACGCTTAGTCATCTTGGTGCGGATGAAACGCTCGTAGTGACCAAGGTCAAGGTCAGTCTCTGCGCCATCTTCCGTAACGAACACTTCACCGTGTTGAGTTGGGCTCATTGTGCCTGGATCAACGTTGATGTAAGGGTCAAGCTTCATCATAGTCACTTTAAGACCACGAGCTTCTAGAATAGCGGCAAGAGATGCTGCTGCAATACCTTTACCTAGAGAGGATACAACCCCGCCAGTAACAAAAATGTAATTTGTCGTCATGTTTAACCTGAAATTGGTTGAATGAGGGAAATGGAGTGCTTCTGGACGGGACGTAAATATACCAGAAGCTCCTTAACGCCACAACGTGAAATCTATCACACCGGAATTTTTTATTTTTTGCTTCAAATCAAAGTCGAGTATTCATGCAATTTCAGCTTTGCTCTTCTCGTTTCACTTCATCCCACATCGAATCGAGTTCATCTAGAGTAAAGTCTGTGAGTTGCTTACCGTGCGCTGCAACTTTAGTTTCCACGCCTTTAAAGCGTCTTGAGAACTTTAGATTTGCTTTGGCCAAAGCGACTTCAGGGTCTTTGCCTAAGTGACGAGATAGGTTGACGGTCGCAAATAATAAGTCCCCCAACTCAAGCTCTACCTTGGTTTCATCGGGGTTGACTTGAAGCGCCTCTTCCATCACTTCTTCAATTTCCTCTTGTACCTTCCCGACTACAGGACCCAGAGAGTCCCAATCAAAACCATATTTAGCGCATTTCTTTTGAATTTTTGTAGCACGAGAAAGCGCAGGTAGAGAGTTCGGTATTGAGTCTAGAATACTTTCCTCAGCTTTGCCTACTTGTGCTTTTTCTTTGGCTTTTTCCGCTTCCCAATTAGCGGTAATTTCTTCATCAGATTCAAACTCAACATCAGAAAAAACATGAGGATGACGACGAGTCAGTTTTTCATTCACAGTTTCGACGACGTCAGAAAAATCAAACAGCCCCTGTTCTTTTGCCATTTGGCTGTAGAAAATCACTTGAAACAATAAGTCACCCAACTCTTCTTGCAAGTTCGGCCAATCGCGGTTTTGAATCGCATCCACCACTTCATAGGTTTCTTCAATGGTGTGCGGAACAATGGTGTCGAAGGTCTGCTTTAAGTCCCATGGGCAACCGCCGTCTGGGTCACGCAACTTCGCCATGATTTGTTCTAACTGTTCAATTGGATGACTCATTTTCTGTTCCTTTAAACCTTTCTATCTAAAGAAAAAGGTGAGCAGCCAAAACCACTCACCTTTAATTTGTTTTCTAACTGTTTTTACTAAGTAGTTGGTTCTTCTGGCAAGGCAGCAAACTTATGAGGCCCATGAGCATAGCTTGTCTATGAGATTGGGCGATATAAGTGCAGCTAACGCCGCTAGAAAGCCAAATACGACGTAAAAATTAGCCTAAGCGTTTCACCGACATGACATCCTTAATCTGCTCAACACGTTTCGAAACTCGTGAGAACACTTCAAGGTTGGTCACTTCAAGGTCAAAGTCCATGATCGACATTTGCGTGCGGTAATCGACGCGGCTCTTCATACTGGTGACTTTGATTTTCTCGTTCGCAAATAGCGTTGTGATGTCTTTAAGTAGACCGCCACGCTCCATTGCTTCAACACGAACCGTCAAGATGTAAGAACCGACAAAGCCGCTGCCCCAAACGGTATCAATGATACGCTCTGGTGCGTGATGGCGAAGCTCCTCTAGTTGCTCACAGTCACTGCGGTGGACCGAAATACCGCGACCTTGGGTGATGTAACCTGCAATCTCATCACCTGGGATCGGCTGACAACAACGCGCTAGATGCGTCATTAAGTTATCAACGCCTTCTACTACGACTGCATCTTTCTTCGGACGACTTTGTGCTGGCGCGCGATTTTCTGCTTCTTGCAGTTTTTCTAGCGCTTGTTGGTCTTCCTCTTCCGCGGTTGGTTTGTTTACCAAGGCGTTGATGTGGTTGATGATTTGGTTGATACGCAAGTCACCACTACCAATACCAACATACAATTCATCGGCACTATTAACGTTAAAGCGTTTCAGCGCGTAGTTATCAGCGTCTTTCAGTGTCGCGCCGATTTTCGCCAGTTCGTGTTCTAGAATTTCACGACCTGCTTCTAGGTTCTTCTCACGACTTTGCTTGCGGAACCATGCGTTGATCTTCGCACGCGCTCGGCTTGACGTCACAAAGCCAAGCGATGGGTTTAACCAGTCTCGTGAAGGGTTTGGTTCTTTCTGGGTGATGATTTCCACCTGATCGCCCATTTGCAGTTTATGGGTGAACGGTACGATACGACCTGCCACTTTAGCACCGATACAGCGATGTCCCACTTCTGAGTGAATGTGGTAAGCGAAATCGAGTGGTGTTGCGCCCATCGGTAAGTCGACGACATCACCACGCGGGGTAAAGGCATACACGCGGTCGTCAAATACCTGACTACGCAGCTCGTCCAACATCTCGCCAGAGTCGGACATCTCTTCTTGCCAATCCAGTAGCTTACGTAGCCACGTGATCTTCTCATCGTAACCGCTGCGGCTGCTTGCACCTTCTTTGTATTTCCAGTGCGCAGCAACACCCAGCTCCGAGTCTTCGTGCATCTCTTTAGTACGAATCTGGATCTCGATGGTCTTGCCTTCAGGGCCAAGAATCACGGTATGGATAGACTGGTAACCGTTTGGTTTCGGGTTCGCTACATAGTCGTCGAACTCGCTTGGCAGGTGTTTGTATTTGGTGTGGACCACACCCAGAGCGGCATAACAATCTTGCAGTTTGTCGGCGATGATACGTACTGCTCGTACGTCAAACAATTCATCAAACGCCAGACTCTTCTTCTGCATTTTGCGCCAAATACTGTAGATGTGCTTTGGACGACCACTGACTTCTGCGTTGATGCCGCATACGGTCATTTCTTGGGTAAGGTCGTCGACAAAGTCTTTGATGTATTGTTCACGGACAATACGACGCTCAGCCAACTGCTTCGCGATTTGCTTGTAGGTTTCTGGTTGTTGGTAGCGGAAGGCGTAATCTTCGATTTCCCATTTCAGCTGACCAATACCAAGGCGGTTTGCCAGAGGCGCATAAATGTTTGCACACTCTTTTGCCGCAGCGCGACGAACTTCGTCCGGCGCTTTTTTTACTTCAATCAGGTTGCAGATACGTTCCGCCAGCTTAATGACGACGCAGCGGAAATCATCCACCATGGCCAACAACATACGACGAACGTTATCCACTTGAGACGAGGCAGCACCACCATCCATTGTTACATTCAGTTGACCAATTGCCGCCATTTCGTCGACGCCATCGATCAGCTTAATGATTTCTTTGCTGTATTTTTCCTCAAGGAGTTCTCTATCAAAAGCACCGCTTGAGACCAAAGGAAACAGTTGCGCCGCGACAAGTGTCGCTTTGTCCATCGACAAGGTGATCAAAATTTCGATCATCTCTCGTCCACGCCACAACAAAAGCTCCGCCTGCTCGTGGTTCGCCAAAATCGACTGGCAATCACGATACACTTCAATTAAGCGTTTCGCTGTGTTCTTCTCTTGCCCTAGGCTAGCCACCCAGGTTTCGAGTTCAAACTGTTCATCTTGGTTTAAATGCGCGCTTCTTACCGCAACCATCTCATCATCCTAATTATTATATTTGTGTGGTTTGACTAACACCATCCAGGTTAGTTCTTATGCCAAGCCTTAAACGTTGGCTTATTGACCACCCACCACGTGTAAGTGATCAACAAAGTCCCAATTATCAGGACTTTTCAAACAGCGCCATCGATTCTAGATGGCTGGTATGAGGGAACATGTCCAGCATACCTAATTTGGTCAATTGGTAGCCTTGCTCCAGCAAGCTCTGACTATCCCTTGCAAGGGTAGCAGGATTACACGAAACATAAACTACACGCTGTGCGCCAAGCGCAGAAACTTGATCGATGATCCCACTCGCGCCTGCACGTGCCGGATCAAGCAGCACTTTGTCGAATTGTTCAGCCGCCCAAACTTGCCCTTCAAAATCCTGCTCAAGGTTAGCGTGATAAAATTGTGCGTTATTGATTTGGTTCAAGGATGCATTATTTGCTGCCTTTTCTACCATTTCTGCCACACCTTCTACGCCAACCACATGTTTTGCACGTTTTGCAATTGGCAAACTGAAGTTACCTAGACCACAGAACAAATCTAACACTCGCTCGTCACTTTGTGGGTCTAACCACGCCACTGCCTGAGCGACCATTTTCTGGTTCACCGCTTGGTTCACTTGAATAAAGTTGTTTGGCGTGAATGGTACGGTGACACCGGCTTCTTGATAGAAAGGCACTTCACCTTCAATCAAATCAAGTTGATCCGTTTCTGGCATCAGGTAGAGCGATGCATGATGACGCTTCGCCAATTCCACCAAAGTGTTAGTTTCTTTTTCAGTCAGTTTGCTTAGGTGGCGCAATGTAATACAAGGACCATTGTCGCCTAAGACCAACTCTACGTGACCCAATTGCTCTGGCTTCTTAAACGCTTTTAGCGTCGAGTAGATTTCTGGCAGTAACACATTCAACTCAGGCGCAAGCACGGGACAGTCCGTCACTTGTGCGATTTGCTTACTTTGTTTCTTACGGAAACCAAAATGCAGCTGGCGAGTTTTTTTATCCACAAATAAGCTCACGCGAGCACGGCGACGGTAGCCATGAGAGTCACCCAACACAGGTGCATCCAACTCGATATCACTACCGGCAAATTTTCGCATCAACTGACGAAGCGTGTGCTGCTTGTGCGTCAGCTGTTGGTCATAATTCAAATGTTGCAGGTCGCAGCCTCCACATTCATGGTAATGCGGACAAAAGGCGTCAACGCGTGTTTCACTCGGTTTAAGGATTTTAATCAACTTACCACGAGCGAATTTGCTCTTTTCTTCCACCAATTGGGTTACCACTTCCTCACCCGGTAGCGCACCATCAATAAACAATGGTTTCTTCTTGAGGTAAGCAATGCCTGCGCCGTGGTGATCCAAACGCTCCACTTGTACCGCTTGGTGACGAGTATTTAATTGCGTTTTCTTTTTAGGTTGAAAGATACGTGCCATGCTCTGTGCCTGATTTGTGTCTAATTGCTCTACGGCTTCACTATTCTTGATTGCAGCCGTTGTGTGATTCGAGTGACTTGATTATGCTTACCGTTTATCCGGTGACGTCACTTCTTTACTCAAGGCTTTATCGCGCGCTTGAGAAATAATGCGTTATTTTCCCATATCCAGACTCCGATGTAATTAGATAACATGACCAGATATGGCTTACGAGCACGTGTAATTACACTAACTCTCGCTCCCACACTCATTATTGGTTTATTACTGAGCGGCTTTTTCTCATTTAACCGCTACCAAGACCTCGAAAAACAAGTCATCACGACAGGTAATAGCATTATCGAACCACTTGCTATTGCCAGCGAAACGCACCTTCTTTCTGAAAGTCGTGAAGCCGTCCGTCGCCTGATCAGCTACGCCCACCGTAAAAACTCGAAATTGGTTCGTAGTATCGCGGTGTTTGATGAAAACCATGAGCTTTTTGTCACCTCTAACTTCCACCCAAATTTTGAAGCGCTGATGTTCCCGAAGGACAAACCGATTCCTCAATTAGGGAACTCAGAAATCTTCGATAACTCGCTTATTCTGCGTGTGCCGATTCTATCAGAAGGCCATTATCTTTCTGAGCTTTCAAATGAGAATCAGGGAACAAAAGCCATTGGCTACATCGCGGTGGAAATGGATCTTTCGTCACTTCGTTTGCAGCAGTACCAAGAGGTCTTCTCAGCATTCTTGGTGTTGATTCTCGGCCTTGGTCTCGCGAGCGTGTTCGCCTCTCGCCTCATGCATGACGTTACCCAGCCGATCACCCACATGAAGAACGTTGTGGACCGAATTCGTCGTGGCCACCTTGACGTGCGTATCGAAGGCAAAATGCACGGTGAGTTGGACCAACTGAAAAACGGCATCAACGCCATGGCGGTCTCGTTGTCGGAATACCACGTTGAGATGCAGCACAGTATAGACCAAGCGACATCGGACTTGCGTGAAACCCTCGAACAGCTAGAAATTCAGAACGTAGAGTTAGACATCGCGAAGAAACGTGCGCAAGAAGCGGCGCGAGTGAAATCTGAATTCTTAGCCAATATGTCACACGAGCTTCGTACGCCACTGAACGGTGTGATTGGCTTTACGCGTCAGATGCTTAAAACTCAGTTGTCGAACAGCCAAACGGATTACTTGCAAACCATTGAGAAGTCGGCAAACAACCTACTCAACATCATCAACGACATCCTCGACTTCTCGAAACTGGAAGCGGGTAAGCTAGCCCTAGAAAACATTCCATTTGAATTCAGAGAAAGCTTGGAAGAAGTTATTAACTTACAAGCGACCAGCGCACATGAGAAAGGATTGGAGATCACCCTAAAAGTGGATCCGAAGATTCCGCCAGGCTTGGTCGGTGACCCACTGCGTATCCAGCAAATCCTTACTAACTTGGTCGGTAACTCGATCAAATTTACCGAGCGCGGCAACATCGACATCAGTGTTGAAATGCGTTCCCAATCCAGTGACTCCATTGAACTGCAATTTATGGTTCGCGATACGGGCATTGGTATTTCGGAGCGCCAACAAGCACAATTGTTCCAAGCCTTTAGCCAAGCAGATGCAAGTATTTCACGCCGATACGGCGGTACTGGTTTAGGTCTGGTTATCACCCAAAAACTGGTTAGCCAAATGGGCGGCGAAATCAGCTTAACCAGCCGTCTCCACCAAGGTTCTACCTTCTGGTTTACGCTGCGCCTACATTCAACAGAAATGCCAATGAGCGATCTAATTGAAGTAGAACTGCTATCTGGTAAGCAGCTGCTGCTGGTTGAACCAAACATGCAAGCAGCATCAGTGACTCAACAAGTCTTGAGTCAAGAAGGCATTCTAGTGACCTACCGCTCATCGCTACCAGAGAACGATGAACACTACGACTACGTATTGTTGAACTTGGGCGCAAACCAAACTTACGACGACCAATCCGTCTCAGCGTGGATTGAACAGGCGAAGCGTATGGCTCCAAGTGTCATCATGGGTACGCCAAGTACGGAGCTAGCATTAGCAGACCAAGTGATGAACGATCATCAGATCCAATGTCTGACCAAGCCATTATCGCGTCGTAAACTGCTACAGAGCCTGATCACTGACCATATCGAAATGCCTCAGGTTGCCCTGCCTCCGGTTGAACCTGTAGAGAGCGAAAGACTGCCATTAACTGTGCTTGCGGTTGATGATAACCCTGCCAACTTGAAGCTGATCTCCGCGCTATTGAGAGAGCGTGTCGAAACAGTAACGGCATGCAGCAACGGTCAACAAGCAGTGAACCTCGCAACAGAGAAGAAATACGATCTGATCTTCATGGACATTCAAATGCCATTGATGGACGGCGTGACCGCTTGTCAGTACATTAAAGAGCTAGAGCTGAACAAAGACACCCCTGTAATTGCAGTGACCGCACACGCAATGGCTGGTGAGCGTGACCGACTGCTGGCAGCGGGAATGGATGATTACCTAACCAAGCCAATTGAGGAACATGTGTTGCAACAGGTTTTGGTTCATTGGAACCCAAATACTTGTACTGACAGTGTCGATAAGATCGCACCATCTTACGTGGAACCTGCAGTGGAAGTTGCACCACCAGCGCCGGAAAAACCGCAGCAAGATATGATCATCGACTGGCAAGCGGCCTTAAAACAAAGCGCAAACAAAGAAGACCTAGCGAAGGACATGCTGCGCATGTTGATCGACTTTATTCCAGAAGTGGAAGAAGTGGTCGATCAAGCCATAGAGCAAGAAGACTTTTCGCGTGATGACCTTATCCATGTGGTGCATAAACTTCACGGCAGTAGCTCTTACTGTGGCGTACCGAGGTTGAAGTCACTGTGTGCAACCTTGGAACAGGCGCTGCGTTCAGGTGCGAGTATTGAAGACATCGAACCGGAAATGTTCGAACTGCAAGATGAGATGATTAAAGTCACCACGACGGCGAAGTTCTATCTTGAGCAGTAGAGAATAATTCGGGAAATCAACACAATAAAAAAGGTTCATCACGGATAAGCGGGAACTAAAAA
>NZ_MDAW01000118.1:0-38806 GCF_002875385.1 Vibrio sp. 10N.222.52.B12
AAGCCGCGATGAACCAAAAAATAGCCTCGCAGTACGAGGCTATTTAATAATTGTTCTGAATGCTTATAAAGAGGCTTCTTTTTCTAGTACGAGTGCGTTGTATCGCTCGAAGCCTGCTTCAAGATCGGCAATGAGATCTTCAACATCTTCAAGACCGATGTGCAGACGGACAAGTGTGCCTTCGAAGTTTGGATTCGCCACTGTGCGCAAACTGTTAAAGCTCTTTGGCTCGTTAGCTAAAATCAAACTCTCAAAACCACCCCATGAGTAACCCATGCTGAAGTGTTTCATGCCATCCAACAGTGCGGTGGTGGCTTTCGGGTACGAGCTTTTCAATATGAATGAGAACAAGCCATTCCCACCAGTAAAGTCGCGTTTAAAGAACTCATGACCAGGGCAGCTTTCTAGGGCAGGGTGACGAACGTGATCGACTTCAGGGCGGCTTGCCAACCACTGTGCGACTTTCAGGCTGTTCTCTGCATGCTGGCGTAAGCGAACATCCAAAGTACGAATACCGCGCAGACCAAGATATGCGTCATCAGGAGAAACGCATTGTCCCATAAGGTAGCTTTGTTCGCGCAGCTGGTCCCAGTATTTCTCAGACGCAACCGCCGTACCCAGCATTACATCTGAGTGACCAACAATGTACTTGGTTGCTGCTTGGATAGAGATATCAACACCGTGCTCGAATGGTGAGAAATTCACACCGGCACCCCAAGTGTTATCAAGCATTACGATGATGTTTTTTTCGTGTGCAATGCTTGCTAAAGTCGGAACGTCCATGACTTCCATAGTGATAGAACCCGGAGACTCAAGGAAAAGTACCTTGGTGTTTGGCTGAATTAGGTCGCGGATACCTTCGCCTATCATAGGATCAAAATAAGTCGTTTCGACACCCATTTTTTTCATAATGGTATCGCAGAAATCGCGGGTTGGTTCGTAACAAGTATCCACCATCAAAATGTGGTCGCCGGTTTCGATAAAAGACAGAATCGCATTCGAGATTGCGGCCGTGCCACAAGGGTAAAGTGCACAGCCAGCACCACCTTCGATTTCCACCATCGCATCTTGGAAAGCAAAGTGAGTATTCGTACCACGACGTCCGTAAAACAGTGTTTTGTTGGTTCGGTTAATCATTGCTTGGTTCTTTTCAGCAACTGTATCAAACACGATAGTTGAAGCTCGTTGTACTGGTGGGTTGACCACGCCATTCGTCCACTTCTTATCACGGCCTGCAGTAACGAATTTGGTCTTTTTGCCCTCTGACATAAAATTTCCCTGTCTAATTTACGATTTTCAATATTTAAAACATGGACGATGGGTGGTTTGCAAGGGAAAACTTAACTTCAAACGACTCCTCCGAGGATAGGTCGAAAAACAGAAGCATTGATTGAATAAGAAAAAGAAAACCGACAGTTTATGGCTGTCGGTTTTCGAGGAAGTTTTGTTATTTTGGGTACTTGCTACAGCAATGGATTAAACAGATAGAAAACACGCTCTAAGAAGCGAGAGAAAATACTGCGTTTTTCCCACTTATCTCGATCAACGGTATGGGACTGTTTGATATAGCTGTCTTGCAGCCACGACATCTGTTTTGTGAACTCTTCATCATCGACAGCCAGTGTTACTTCGAAGTTAAGCCACAAACTGCGCATGTCCATGTTTACGGTACCCACCAAACAGAATTGCTCGTCAATCACGACTGATTTTGTATGCAGTAACCCGCCATAGAATTCGTAAATCTTCACCCCAGCGACGAGCAACTCGTCATAGAATGCCCGCGAAGCCCATTGAACCATCATAGAGTCATTCTTGTGTGGGATGATAAGTTCTACTTCGATGCCGCGCTGCGCGGTCATTTTCAGAGTCTCCAATAGATCGGCACTTGGCACGAAGTAAGGCGTGGTGATTCTGACGGAACGATTCGCTTGGTTGATGGCTAATGTGAGTACTTGGTAGATCAAGTATTCTGGCATACCAGGGCCAGACGGCACCACTTGGATTGGATGCTGAAACTCGTCTTCTTTATTGTCGATTCTACATTCTGGATGCTTAGGAAAATAACGCTCACCAGTTTCTACTTCCCAATCCCAACAATGAATAGCGCTTAAAACATTTACCGTCGGTCCGGTGACTCGCACCATAATATCGATCCACTGCCCAACCCCACTGTTCTGCTTGAAAAAGGCGGGGTCAACCAAGTTCATCGAACCGGTGTAAGCGATCTCATCATCAATCACGATGATCTTACGGTGTTGGCGTAAATCCAAACGACGAAGGAAGATACGCCACATTTTTACTTCTAACGCTTGCACAACATCGATGCCTGCGTCTTTCATCATTTTATACCAATGACTGCGAAAGAAGCGTGGACTGCCCGCTGAATCGAGTAGCAGTTTTACGTCTACGCCACGTTTAGAAGCGCGAATCAAAGCCGAAGCAACAGCGTCAGCTAAACCACCGGGATGCCAAATATAGAAAACCATGCGAATACTGTGTTCAGCATTCTCGATGTCTTCGATAATCGAGTGGAGAATTTCGTTAGGCGATTGTTGTAGAGAAAGCGTGTTCCCACTTAATGCAGGTAAACCAAGACGATTGTTGCACAGCTCATCAATACGATAGATATGGCGTCCCATTGCTTCAGGGACATGCGCGTTGCAGTCATTTAACTGAGTGAACCATCGCTGGAATGGTGAAAACATCTCTTTTGCGCGTTCTGCACGTTTGCGGCCGAGGTTGAGCTCACCGAATAGAAAATAACAAGCGACGCCAAGCACTGGCAGAATATAAATGATCATCAGCCATGCAAGAGAAACACTAACAGCGCGACGTTTTAATACGACACGGATCGTAACACCAGCAACCAAAAACCAGTAAAGACCGATGCCAGTTAGAGTGAGAAAATGATAGAACTTGTCCATAGTCGCCAAAAGTAATAAACCCAATATGGATATTAAGCGTAAATGGCGGAACGGGAAACTATTTTCATACCACTAGAGGAGGATGATTTTGTATCGTGAAATGAATTTTATAACGAGACGTTCTGTTACTAAGGTGTGAAAAGTTGGAGGAAATCTTAACTTTTGCGTAAAAAAGCAGCATTTAGCGTGAACAATGATACATTTGTGCGATAAATGTGCTGATCGGGGTTCCAATTTTAAATTGAAACTGCTTTACTTGCCATACATAGAGCGTCATACAAACATCTTATAAAGTGTACATTATTTTTTACACGAACATATTCTAGACGCCTATCTCTATGCAAACACAACAAAACATTTTGGAGAAAAAGCGTGGCTACAAATACAGCAGCACCACGTGATACGTGGGGGTCTAAACTAGGCTTCGTCATGGCAGCAGCGGGTTCCGCTGTCGGTTTAGGCAATATATGGAAGTTCCCTTACACAGCAGGTGAGAGCGGCGGCGGCGCGTTCGTAGCAATTTACCTTTTATTCGTTATTTTTATCGGCTTTAGCGTCATGCTGACAGAATTCGCTATTGGTCGTAAGACAGGTCTTTCAGCAGTAGGTGCGTTCAAATCTACTGACCGCCGTTGGACGTTTACCGGTGTTATCGGCGTGCTAAGTGGTCTACTAATCATGGGTTTCTACCCTGTAGTAGGTGGCTGGGCGCTTGCTTACATCTTTAAAGTAGGTGGTGGTCTACTAAGTGCTCCTGAAGCCATTGGTGACAGTTTTGGCGGCTTCATTTCTGATCCAGTCCAACCGTTAATGTGGATGGGTGTTTACCTGCTCCTTAACATCGTTATCGTTATGAAAGGTATTTCTGGCGGTATCGAAAAGGCTGGTAAAATCCTCATGCCTCTTTTATTCCTTATCCTGATCGTTGTATCAGTGAAAGGTCTGATGCTTCCTGGTGCAATGGCGGGTCTTGAGTTCCTATTCATGCCAGACTTCTCGAAAGTAGACAGCAATGTCGTTCTAGCGGCGCTAGGCCAAGCATTCTTCTCTCTAAGTCTAGGTATGGGTTGTATGATGACGTACGGCTCTTACCTGAAGAAGAAGGAAAACTTAGTTCAAACTACCGGCATGGTTACGGCAATGGACACAGGTGTTGCAATCCTAGCGGGTGTAGCAATGTTCCCAGCAATGTTCGCATTCGGTATGGAGCCAGCAGCAGGCCCAGGTCTAGTATTCGTCGTTGTTCCTCAACTGTTTGCTGAAATGGGCGGCGTAATTGGCCTTCTATTTGCTCTGATGTTCTTCATTGGTCTAACAGTAGCAGCGCTGACGTCTTCAGTATCCCTGCTAGAAGTAGTGGTTTCTTACCTAATCGATGAGAAAGGCCTGAAGCGTTCTACAGCAGTACTGTCTGCGAGTGTCGTAATGGCAACACTGTGTGTGTTCGCATCGCTATCACTTGGTGGTGTTGGTCCGACACTATTCGGTACGGGCGCATTTGATATCTTTGACCTACTAACGGATAAGATCTTCCTAGCGGTTGGCGGTATGTTGGTATGTATCTTTGCTGGCTGGCGTCTAAACCGCGCTGAACTAGAGAAAGAGATCACTAACGACGGCAAAATTTCTTTCCCACTATTTGGTCTATGGTACAACCTAGTTAAGTACGTAATCCCAGTGGCAATCGCAATCGTAGCCTTCATGGGTATCAAGTCTGGTTTCGACAGCGGTAAGGGTGAAATCATGCTGGTGGGTATCGGCATCATCGCACTGGCGGGTATCTTCTCTAAGAAGTTATAACCAAATAGACTTTGATTGAAAACGGGAACCTTAATCGGTTCCCGTTTTTTTATATTCATAATTTATAGGATTGAGAAAACTCATATTAATAACGGGTAGTAATTGTGAGATCGCTCGCATGGAGATGTAGATCACAAAAAAATGTACTCAAGTTGCAGAGGTACGTTCCGATAACCCTTACAAAGCATGTGTAAATATGTGGATTAACCAGTAAGAAAATCCATGACAACGGTAAGGAAGGTTATTAGTGACAATGTCTGTTCGTAAAAAACTGTACGCGAGTTTTGGTGCCATTTTGGCGATCATGCTAGTGATGATAGGGATTATTACATTAGAAGTATTGAACTCGCACAAAGTGGCTGACGAGGTGAGAACGGACGATGTTCCTGAAACAGTTCAGTATCTAATTCTGATCGATGAGGCCGGTGATGTTTATCGCGATGCATTAGGAAGCATTGTTGGTGTCTCTGGCGCTCAGGCTGAATATCAAGTTAATAAAAAGGAGTTTGCAGCAGCGATTGCTGCAGTTAAACGTTTGGAGACGGTAGGTGGTGAAGATTACCGTAACGTTGAGAAAGCTGAGCGTTACATGAGCGATTTTACACGAGACTTTGAATCCCAAGTTCTGTCCAATCTCGGCTTAGAAAATGTTGAAGAGAATGTCGCGCGTCTTCGCTCACTTTATGAAACGAATCTAGCACCGCTTGAGTCTATCCTAGATGCTGCATCAATCGACGGTCGTCAAAGTACTAGTGAAGCTTTGCTTGATCTTTCGGATTCATTTAACAGTATCGAATTGACGATTTATGTGCTTGGTTCGATAGCACTTGTTGCCACTGCTGTTATCGCATACTTGTTGTCTAATTCGATTACCAGTCGCTTGAGTAAATTGGATGAACTGGCGCAGCGCGTTGCAGAGGGTGACCTAACGGTAGCGCCTATCGACGATAAATCAGGTGACGAGCTAGCAAACCTCGCGACGTCTTTGAATAAGATGCAAGCGTCTTTGACCAGTCTTATTGGTTCTATATCGTTAGTATCCGAAGAAGTGAAGTCCGTGACTGGAGAATTGGCTACCGTCAGTCAAGATATTGTCTCCGGTGCAAGCAGCCAAGCGGACAAAGCGCACTTGATCGCGACGGCGTCAGAAGAGCTAAGTCTGACCATTTCTCAAGTAGCAGAGCAGGGCGCAGCAACCTTTGAAGAGGCTCGCAAGTCGGAATCAACCGCAGAGCAAGGGCGTACTGTTATTGTTGAGATGGTTGAAAGCATTCAGCAAGTATCACAGCAAATGTCGGATATGTCGGTGCAAATGAACAGCCTAGGTTCTCATGGCGAGAAAATCGGTGCGGTTATCAAAGTCATTGAAGATATCGCAGAGCAGACGAACCTTCTGGCATTGAACGCGGCGATTGAAGCGGCACGAGCAGGTGAGTTTGGTCGTGGTTTTGCTGTGGTTGCGGATGAAGTTCGTGCTCTTGCTGAACGAACAACGAAGGCAACACAAGAGGTTGGTGAGATCATCCAAGCAATTCAAGTCGGTACTCAAGAGGCGGTGACTTACACTGAGGACGGTTGTCGTTTGGTTGAGATTGGCGTGAGTCAAAGCTCAGGTGCAGTGAACTCACTGGAGGAAATCGTTTCTGGTGCGGCGCATGTTCAAAGTATGGTGAACTCAATTGCGACTGCTGCAGAAGAGCAAACCGCTGTAACGAAAGAAATTGCCGCGGATATTACGTCGATCAGTGATATTTCAGCTCGTTCATTACAACTAGCGAATGACAGCTCTCAAAGTGTTGAGGGCCTGAATCGTAAAGTTCAAGAGTTGGAAGCTCTAGTGGGTAAGTTTAAGCTCGCCTAATTGCTTAGAATCGGTATACTTCTGGCTCCAAACGTGGAGCCAGTTTTTTATGTTCGACATTCTACATACCCATCCAGATTTTCTGATCATCAATAAACACCCCAACGTCTCTGTTCATAAAGACGATGGTGACACTATGTTGCTTCAAGAAGTAGCAAAGCAGAGTGGTGATGAGCAGCTGTATCTTATCCACCGTCTCGATAAAATGACTTCTGGTATTCTACTTCTCGGCCGCAATGCGAAAGCAGCAAGCGCCTTATCTCAAGCATTTGCCAATCGCGAAGTCGAAAAGTTCTACCTTGCGATTGGCTCGAAAAAGCCTAAGAAGAAACAAGGGCTAGTAGTGGGTGATATGGAACGCTCTCGTCGTTCCTCATGGAAACTGGTGAACAGCAAAACGAATCCCGCGATTACCCAATTCTTTTCCCTCGCTGCAGAGCCGGGAGAGCGCCTGTTTTTATGTAAGCCGCACACTGGCAAAACACACCAAATTCGCGTGGCATTGAAATCAGTTGGCTCAGGAATTGTTGGCGATCCTATTTATAATGCAGGCAATGAAGCAGACCGTGGTTACTTGCATGCATTTTCGTTGTGCTTTCCGTATCAAGATGAAACTCATCGCTTTGTTTGCGACCCGCGCGAGCATAAAGCACTTGGCAGTAAATGGCATAATGAAGTCGTCTCTCAAGGTGTAGACTCTTGGCTTTCTCCGTGGGAGCTGAACTGGCCTACGATTAAATAACCATCACAAAGAAAACGAATAAGAGAATTCGATGCAAGCATCACAACTTCCGCTGTTTTTCCAGCATCTAGAAGCGGAGCTAACACAAGCTCCCAATGAAATTCGCCGACTGTTTCACGGTCGTGGTCGCCGTTTTGAAGGTTTAGAGCAAATCACGTGTGATTGGTTACAAGGTCAGTTGATCATCAACCTATTTAAAGAAGTGGATGAGACGTTTCTTACTGAATTGAAAGCAGGGTTGAACAGGCTTTCAGAATCTGCTCTGTGGGCAGAGAAACAAGGGCGTACGATCGTAATTCAACATCGCTACGCTGACGGCGCACCTTCTGAAACTCTGTTGGGTGAGCTAGATGCTCGACCTGTGGTTGAAGAAAGTGGCTTGAAGTACCAGCTAGACATCGGACGTAACCAGAACTTCGGTCTGTTCCTTGATATGCGTTACGGCCGTGACTGGGTACGTGAAAATGCGAAGCACAAAAACGTACTTAATCTGTTTGCTTACACTTGTGGCTTTTCTGTTGCTGCAATTGCTGGTGGCGCAGATAAAGTGGTTAACGTGGATATGGCGAGAGCATCGCTGTCTAAAGGTCGTGAGAACCATAAGCTGAATGGTCATAACATCAACCAAGTGAGCTTTATGGGGCACGACATCTTTAAGTCGTGGGGCAAGATTAAGAAAGCGGGCCAATACGATGTGATCATCATTGATCCACCATCATTCCAGAAAGGCAGCTTTGCACTAACCAAAGACTACAAAAAGATTCTACGCCGTTTGCCTGATTTATTGGCAGAAGGTGGTCAGGTGTTAGCGTGTGTAAACTCGCCATCGGTGACCAGCGATTTCTTGATTGAAAGCATGAAGGAAGAAGCGCCAGAGCTAACATTCCGCGAGCGTTTGGATAACCCGCCAGAGTTTATGGATGTAGATAGCGAAGCTGCACTGAAGGTTTTACTGTTTAGCTGAGTTTAGATAAAGAAACTTCCGAGTTTAATAACACTTTTCCATAAGCAAAAAGCGCCTAGTACGGCGCTTTTTTAATGTTCGTATTAACGGCTTTAACCAATCTGAACTTCAAGATCGGATTCAATCGTCGAAGAGCAGGCGAGTACATAGCCTTGCTCAATTTCTTCAGGGGCCAACGTCTCTTGGCTGGTTGAAGACACGCTACCCTTGCGAACCTTACACTTACAAGAGCCACAAATACCGCTTCGGCAAGCTATGATCAGTGGTAATCCTGCGCCTTCCAACACATCAGCAAGGACTTGGCCTTTTTGAGCATCAATCGTTTGGGCGAAATCAGGCACTGACACACTCGCTGATTCATCTGATACTTCGGTTTCTTCGCTTGCTGCTGGTGTAAAGCTTTCTTGGAAGAAGTTCGCCATATCAAAGCCAAGCTCATTTAAGTAGCTCTGAACATCAAGCATAAACTGATTTGGACCGCATAGATAAACCGTGCGCTGTTTAAAGTCGGGCACCAGTTCTTTTAACCACTCGGTATTCAAACGACCTTCTGGGTATAGTGTTTCACCACGGTTTTTCAGTAGCAATTTCAAATTGAAATCTGGATAAACCGAATGGTAGGTCTCTAGTAAATCAAAGTAGATGGTTTCTGGTTGAGAACGAGCAATGTGCAGGAACTCAATATCAACACCAGCGTCGTTGCCTAGCCATTCTTTTGCCATCGCGAATACAGGCGTAATGCCACAGCCCGCACTGATGAGCAGTGCTTTCTTCCTGCCATTGATCGCGATTGGTGGGTGATCAATGCAGTTGAAATCACCCGTAGGAGGAAGAGCTTGAACCGTATCGCCAATGAGGAGCTTATCGATGATGTAGTTGGAGACCTTACCGCCGTCGACACGCTTGATCGTCAGTTGCAGGCAGTCGTCACCGGAAAGAGAACTGAGAGAGTAGGCACGAAACTCCATCTTGCCATCGATTTCAACGCCAAGGTTGATGAACTGACCGGCTTTAAATTCAAACAAGAGCGATTCTGACAGGTCTGCCAACTTGAGGCTCACTGCATCGGCAGTTTCATGATATTTGTCTACACAGCGTAACGTGACAGGTTGACTGCCTTGCCATTCAAAAAACATAACAATCTCTTTGGTTATCGAGTAGTCAATAGATAAAAGCGCCCCCAATTAAGGAGGCGCGTGATAAGCGAGGCGATTACGCTGCTAGGATGGTTTTAAGATCGTCCTGAACATTACCAATACTGCGCATATCGAACTTCTCTTGGATAATCGCAACCAAGTTTGGTGTTAGGAATGCAGGCGCTGTTGGACCCGTGTAGATGCCTTTCACACCAAGAGCGAATAGCGTAAGCAGGATCACTATCGCTTTTTGCTCGAACCAAGACAGAACAAGCGTTAGAGGAAGCTCGTTGATATCGCAATCGAACTCTTTCGCAAGTGCCAGTGCAAGCTGGATTGCTGAGTACGCATCGTTACATTGGCCTACATCCAATAGGCGAGGGATGCCATTGATGTCGCCAAATGTGTTCTTGTTGAAGCGGTATTTACCACAAGCCAGCGTTAGGATTAGCGTATCTTCTGGTGCTTCTGCAGTGAAGTCGGTGTAGTAGCTACGTTCTGCTTTGTCGCCATCACAACCACCTACTAGGAAGAAGTGCTTGATGTTGCCTTGCTTCACTTGGTCAATAACCGCAGGTGCTGCGTTCATTAGTGCGTTGCGACCGAAACCAACAGTGATGTTGTGTTCGATTTCGTCGTGCTGGAAGCCTTCTTGCGCTAATGCACATTCAACGACTTGGCTAAAATCATCACCTTCTAGGTGAGCGACACCCGGCCAACCAACAATGCTGCGTGTGAATAGGCGGTCTGCGTATTGGCCAACGTTCGGGTTCAATAGGCAGTTTGATGTCATCACAATCGCGCCAGGGAAGTTAGCGAATTCTTTTTGTTGGTTCTGCCAAGCGCTACCGTAGTTACCCACTAGGTGAGAGTATTTTTTCAGCTCTGGGTAGCCGTGTGCAGGCAGCATTTCACCGTTGGTGTAAACGTTAATGCCTTTGCCTTCCGTCTGTTGTAGGATTTTCTCTAGGTCGTGAAGGTCATGACCAGAAACAAGAATACATTTGCCTTTCAGTGGCTTAACGTTAACAGTGGTTGGCTCTGGGTGACCGAACGTTGCTGTTTCACCGTGATCCAGCATTTCCATCACTTTGTAGTTCATAAGACCGATGCGCATTGAGCAGTCTAGCAGTTCACCTAGGTCTTCTGGGTCAGTACCTAACCAAGCCATGATTTCGTGGTATTCCGCGAAGATATCATTGTTGGTTTGCTCTAATACTCGAGCGTGCTCCATGTACGCTGCAGCACCTTTTAGACCGTACAGGCAAAGTAGGCGCAGGCCGATAACGTCTTCGTGTACTTGGTCTTTACCACGGTTTACTGCCACTTGAGGAGCAAATGCTAGGATTTCTTCTGCACTGTTTGGCAGCTCGAAGTTTGCAACGTTAGGTACATTCAATACGACTTCGTCAGCAAGTGTTGCGGCAGACATTACTTGGTCTTTTAGCAGTGCTTTGTATGTTGCTGCTTGAGAAGTTAGCTCAAGGATACGCTCAGGATCGAAGTTTACGTTAGTCAACGTAGAGAAGAATGCTCTTGGAGCCCATTGGTTGATTTCATCATTGATGATGTTGAATTCAAGCGCGCGTGCTGCCCAAAAAGAAACCCCTTGCAGAGTGTAAACCAACACGTCTTGTAGATCGGATACCTCTGAAGTTTTGCCACACATACCTTGTGCGAAAGAACAGCCTTTTACAGCCGGGGTTTGGATTGTCTGTTCACATTGAATACAGAACATATTGGGTTCTCCAGTGATTGTAGTAATAGTCGTTATGTTTTTCCTTCTAAAGCAGAATGCGTGCCAATTATTATCTTATTGATTTTTATTGGTTTTGTCATTTTTGAAGTGCGTAATTGATGTGATTGTGACAACGCAAATGATGTCCAAATGACAACGAAAATACAGATGTGGTGAAAAAAATAACGCGTGAGAAACGCTTTAACAATCGAAAGTGGAAGTACTTGTTAAACAGAAGAAAAGTTAAGGCGGTTTTGTGTAGGCAAGGGATTCCCGATTGCGTTCCTCTGTAGATTTCGGAAGTGACGCAATAGGGTTGCTGAAAACTTGGTGAGTTTAAAGAGTCAGAAGAAAGCAGAGACTAGAGCGGTTTAGTTATTTTGAATGAGGAACAGGGAATGAAAAGCGAGAAACCAGATGGGACAGTTAGCCAATATGCATTGGTGTTAAGCGTTATTCCGGACGAGTCTAAACGAACCATCCGGAATCCCTCTGCTCAAGAGGTCACTTTTTCCTTCTAGAGAAAAGAGCAAAGAAGCAGGGGTTTCTATTTGCTAATGCCGAGCTTTTTACCCATGCGATACAAGTTGCCTCGATCCATTTGCAAAAACTCCGCTGCTTTTGCCCAAACACCGCCAGTTTGGTTTAAAGCGTGTTCAATCAAGTCACGTTGGTAGCTCTCAACTAACTCACGCATTGGCTGACTCTCTTTTGGCAAGCAATGCGATGTGTTTTTTACATCATCCAATGCCAATGAAGTATCAAAGTGATTGAGCATGATAGTGCTCGCGCCTTGTTGAATGGCATGTAACGCTGCACGCGTTAAAGTGTGCTCAAGCTCTCGAACGTTACCATACCAAGGCAGAGATTCTAGTTGAGTCAGTACCTTAGGGTGAACGTGAAGATTTGGTGCGTTAAATTGCTGACGTACTTTTTCTAACAAATATCCCGCAAGAACTGGAATGTCGCCATCACGTACACGCAGTGGTGGCACTTTGATTGGGAATACATTTAAGCGATGGAACAAATCCGCACGGAATGTGCCATCTTCCACTTCTTTTTCTAACTGTCGGTTGGTGGCTGCGATGATGCGCACGTTAACCATCAAATGCTGATCGCTACCTACACGTTGCAACTCACCTTGCTGGATAACTCGCAACAGTTTTGCCTGCAAAATCAATGGCAATTCACCCACTTCATCTAAGAAGATTGTACCGCCATCAGCCAGCTCGAACTTACCTGCACGATGACTATTGGCTCCAGTAAAGGCGCCCTTTACGTGGCCAAACAGTTCGCTCTCGGCCAGACCTTCGGGTAGGGCGGCGCAGTTTACGTAAATCATCGGTTTATCATTACGGTGAGATTGAGCATGGACAGAGTGAGCAACAAGCTCTTTGCCCGTTCCCGTTTCTCCCGTTACCAATACTGCGTAATCCGACTGAGCAACGGTCGCAATGTTGTTTCGTAATTGATTGATTTGTGGGCTTAAGCCAACCATGTCACCGTGTTGTGAGCGTGCCTGTTGGATCAGGGTTTGCGTGACGCTCTTTTGCTTCTGGTTCTGCGCTTTAAGGGCTTTTAATTGCGCAATGTTACGCAGTGTTGCCGCCGTTAGTGCTGCGAATGTTTCGATTGCGACTGGGTCGATATGGTCAAACGCGCCAACAGCTAGCGCATCCATGGTTAATGCGCCGACAAGCTGCCCCTCAACGTACAAGCTAAAGCACATGCAGTCATGGACGTCAATACACTGGTCTTCGGTTAACAGTGTTCCGTCAAATGGATCGGGCAGGGCGCAGTCGGCATCAAAGCGAACAGGCTCGCGACTATGAATGATGGCATCCAAACGCGGGTGAGCTTTAGGGAAGTAACGGCGACCGAGTACTGAGCTCGACAAACCTTTTACTGCGACTGGCGTAAGGAAGCCATCTTCATCAAAGATAAACAGACAACTCGCATCGCAAGGGAACACTTGTGCCACCCCGTCAATCAGGTTTTGGTATTGCTGCTCATGAGAGCGATTTGAGCTCAGATTGAGTGCAATATTGAGAAGTACGTGGTCGACAGTAGGAGTCATAACAAGCCCAGAGTTATCTTGAATGGGCTCATGCTAGCAACTTGATGTCATTTGAACATCGAAAGGTGTGAGAGATTGATGTTCCATTGACGACGATCAAGTGACATAACGGAACTGTGATACAAACAAGTGCAACTGATTGAACTTAAGAGCTAGAAGTGAGGGATTCAGCCTCCGCAAATAATACTATCCGAAATTGAATTTTTCCGTTGACCTTAAGTTAACTTGAGCTTTTATCCTCCATCTGTAAAACACGTCAGGAGGACAGGTTATGCATAATAACTACATTAAAGAATTGGCCGTAAAGAGCTACCAAGAGGACCTACAAAAAGAGTATTACCGCGCTAAGCAGCGGACGTGGCATTTTCCGAGTTTTGTCTCTGGAATTGTGCTGACGCTGGTGTTGAGTGGGATGCTTTATTGAGAGAAGGCTGAAAAGAGATTCCCGACTGCGGTCTTTCGTCGCAATCAGGAATCTCTCTTGAAGTTTTGTTTACGGCTTCAACGTATGAAACCCAGAGTAAATACGCGTAAACGTAGTAAACCAACATGCTGCACCAAAGATGTACGCAATCACGGCAAAATGTTGCGGGAACAAACAGAACAGCACGAAGCAACCTATGGTCTCTGTACCCTCTGTCAGGCCGCTCATGTAGTACAGAGATTTGTGCTTGTAGACTGGATTATCGATACCACGTTTACCCGCCATGATCGCAAATGCTAAGAAGCTGCTCCCTGTACCAATAAACGAGAAGATCAAGAACGCACCTGCGACGGCGTTTTGTTCTGGGTTTGCTAGTACAAAGCCAAAGGGAATCAGAGAATAGAACAAGAAGTCTAGGCTTATATCAAGGAAGCCGCCCGCATCGGTGATGCCTTGAATCCTCGCTAAAGCACCATCCAATCCATCACAGATTCGATTCAGCAGAATAAACGCTAATGCAAGCGTGTATTGTTCTGCCATCAATGCAGGTAAAGCAAAACAACCAAGGGCGAAGCCAAACAAGGTGGTTTGGTTAGCTGTCACGCCACATTTGTCAATCAGTTTTGCGCTTTGTGCCAATGGCCACTTAATGATTTTGATACTCAGGCTATCAAGCATGGCTTGTCTCCCAAGGCCAGTTTAGGCAGCGACTGCCCTCAGGAATATCGTCTTCATCGTGCGTCACCATTAGAGCAGGAATGTTGGCTTGTTGAAGTTGCTCCACAACCCAATTGCGAAACTGCACGCGCAGATCTTTATCTAATTTGCTGTATGGCTCATCGAGTAGGGCAACTTTCGGTTTTGCCAACAACATGCGAGTGAGAGCAATACGCGCGCGTTGGCCGCCTGAGATTTGATCAGGGAAAGACTCTGCAAGTTTAGTTAGCGAGATGTGCTTCAAAGCCTGCATTGCACGCTCTTTACGCTCTGCGCCTTTGATTGAATCGGGTAGCGCGAAGGCGAGATTCTCCCACACGGTGAGGTGCGGGAAGAGCAAATCGTCTTGGAATAGAATACCCACCTGACGTTTGTGGGCAGGTAAAGCATCCAGCTTTTCGTTATCGAGCGTGATTGAGCCTGAATAGTCGAACTCGGAAGACAGGTGACCAGCAATCGCATCCAACAAGGTGGATTTTCCGCAGCCGCTTGGGCCCATCAGGGTAACAATTTCACCTTTCTTTACGGTCATGTTGAACGCAGAGAAAAGTGTGTCGCCATTGGTTTTACGGATGGCGAGGTTTTCGAGACAAAGACTCATTCGGTAGTAAACCTTTAATAGACAACCGGCGATACTTAACGTGTAAACGGCTAAGTAGAATCGCAAAAGAGAAGAACATCAACGGCAAGAGCGCTTGCCAAATTGCGTAAATCGCGGTGACACGACGGTCGAAGCCACTTGAGAGGGCTACCGCTTCTGTTGTTATTGTGCTGATGCGACCTGCACCCAGCACTAGTGTTGGTAGGTATTGCGCCAAGCTCACACTAATTCCTACTGCCCAAGCAAAGGCAATGGCAGGCAGAAGAATCGGTAATTTCACTTTCAACCAAGCTTGCATTGGTGATTTACCAAGGCTTAGAGCGACACGAATCAAACCGTTGTCGAAGCTGCGCCAAGGACCATCCAATGACAAGTATACGAATGGGAAAGCGAAGAAGACATGTGCCCAGCACACCCAGAAGAAATATGCATTGCTGTCGAGATACAGAGTAGCGACCTGCATACCAAACAGCACAGAAAGCTGTGGGATCAACATAGGTACAGCGATGATGTAACCCGGCACCTGCCAACGGTAGCGTAGGCGGTACTCATGAGCGATCAGCGCCAATACAAGGGCAATAGATGCACTGATAACTGCAATCAACATGCTTTGCTCTAGCGTGCCAAGAATGCTCTGCCACTCGTATTCCCAAAAACGTAAGCTGTAACGACTTGGTAATAAGTCAGGGAAACGCCAACGCTGTGCAAAGCTCCATACCACCATCAAAGGCACCATTAACAGTGCGAGTAGGGCAATCATGGAGAACAAGGTCTTACCCGGTAAGCGGAAACCGCTGCGACCAGAGTATTGCCAGCGTTTAAAGCCTTTGGTAACGCTCCATTCAACAAGTCGTGCAAAACCAATCAAAAGGCTCGCAATGGCAAACAGCACCACCGCACCCGCCGCTGCTCTTGGTAGGAGTGACAAATCAGGGTCGTTAAACCATTGCCATACCAACACTGCAAACGTAGGAGGGTTGGTTGGGCCAATAATTAGCGCCACATCCACAACGGATAAGCTGTAAGCCAGAACAGCCAACATTGGAAAACGCAGCTTCGCTAACCATTGTGGGAAAACGCATTTCCACCATGCTTGCGCGGAACTGTAACCCATCGAATGGCTGACTTTTTCAATCTTCTCAACTTTTAATTGCTGAAGAATAGGAATGCTCATCAACAATAAAAACGGTACTTCTTTGATAGCAAGCATGACGATCAAACCCAGTGCGTGTGGGTCTTTGATCAACAACGCCAGATCATTCACCGTTTGTGCATTTGGATCGTAACCAAACATTTGGTTGAGTACACGAACGCCCATACCTGTTGGTGCGAATAGAAAAGCGAAGCCAATGGCAAACGCGACATGCGGCATAGCAAGAAGAGGGGAAAGACTCATTTCAATCTTACGCCAGAACTTGCTGCCCCATGAGGCTTGAAGAATCGCGAAAGTGATCAAACAAGCAAGATAGCTGCTGAAAATGGCGGAATAAAAAGTCAATCCAATCGACGTCCACACACCTTCCCAGTCAAACACAGCATGAAAGCCATCCAGTGAGAAGTGGTGCAAACCGATAGGGGGTACATAGCCGAGCGCAGACACCACCACCCCGAGTAGCCCCGGGATGGTCGGTAATATACAAACTGCGATAATAACTAGATACAGCGCTCTTAACATGGGTGTGTATTAATTTCCGTAGCGTTTCAGCCATTCTTTTTCTAGCGCTGCTTGCCAGCTTGGGTGTGGCTCCGCGATAGATTTGAACTGTTGAGTATTCTTAGCCGTGCCGGTTAGGTAATGGCTGCTTAGCACTGAAGGATCACCCCAGATGTTGATATCACCTTTGCGAGATTGTGCTTCAGGGCTTAATAAAAAGTTTATAGCAACTTGCGCGCCTGCACTGGCATTTGCGTTCCAAGGAATCGCTAAGAAATGGATGTTCGACAGTGCACCAGCGTCCATCGCGTATGCTTTGGTGCTTTCTGCTAGGTTACCGCTTGATTGTGCTGAGAAAACCGCGTTCGGGTTGAACGTGACAGCTAGGTCAATCTGACCATCATCTAACAGCTGTACGGTTTCTGCTGTTCCGCCTGGGAACTGTTTACCGCCACGCCATGCGACAGTGTGGAATTCATCTAAGTAAGCCCATAGAGGCTGCGTAACGGTTTTGAATGCTTCATCGGTCACTGGTTTTTGCAGTGCAGGATCGTTGTTACTTAACTCAATGAGCAGAGATTTAATGAAGCTAGTGCCATGGAACTCTGGTGGGCGAGGGTAAGTAAGGCGGTTAGGGAACGCTTTTGCGTAACTTAGCATTTCTGCGTAAGAACTTGGCGGGTTGTTGAGCGTCTCTTCATCGTAGATAAAAACAAGTTGGCCGACACCCCATGGCGCTTCAAGGCCATCAGTTGGTTCAGAGAAATCAACATCTACCGGTAGTGTTTTGTCGACATATTGCCAACTTGGTAGACCGTCAACAAAAGGACCAAACAGCAGTTGGTTGTCTTTCATTGATTTAAAGTTTTCACCATTAATCCAAACCATATCCACACTGCCACCGCTGTTTTTCCCTGCAGCTTTTTCTGCGATAAGGCGAGTGGTGGTTTCAGAAATGTCGGTGACTTTTACGTGGTTAAGCGTCACGTTGTAGCGAGATTTAAGCTCTTTGCCTGCCCATTGGATATAGCGGTTGATCTCTTGGCTACCACCCCAAGCATGGAAATAAACAGTCTGACCGTCGGCTTGTTGTTCGATTTTTTGCCATTCTTCTGTGTTAGAAGAGGCATAGGAAGAGGTGGCAAAAGTGGCGGTTAAAATGCCAATGGTGCTAAGTAGCTTTTTCATACGTAATCCGTGTTTTTATCTTTGTTTTCATTTTGGAGCTTTGTTCCGCTATGAAGTGGCAACCGTTTATTTTCGGCACTCAACATAGGGCTATTCATCAACTGAATGCTCCGTTCCCTCTAGATGGATAGTAATCTATCTTGCTTTATTATCAACGCGAATTTGACAATAGATTCAGAGAATTACTCGCCTTGTGAGGTCATACCGATCAACATTTATCTTTGGCCTTAAACGTGAGCAATAGGGGCATAAAATATGACCAAGCTGGTATGAATGAAAAGAGTGCAACTCCCGATAAGTCACACTCTTTTGGCGTCAATAATGGATAGACCGGATTACTTCGCTAATTCTTCCATGTTGATGCCTTTTTTCTTCGCGATGTATTTTGGAATCAGAGACATGCCAAACAGGATAAGACCCGCAACCGCAAACTTCACTAGTAGCATCGCAGACACGCCGTTTGTCGCAATATCACCCGCCATGTAAGCGAAGATGAATGCACCTGGAGCCATCGTTAGTAGAGAAACCAAAGCGTAAGTGCCAAGGTTTAGGCTGGTTAGACCGTAAGCGTAGTTCTGTAGGCTGAATGGGAATACAGGTACTAGACGCGTTAGGATCAAGAAGCTTGTGCCGTTTGCTGCTACGCCATCGTCGATTTTCTTGAAGATTGGGTTATCGCCAAACTTCTTCATGATGGTGTTACGAAGCAGGAAGCGCGCTACGATGAATGCCGCCACCGCGCCAAGCGTCGCAGAAAACAGCGCTAAGATACCGCCTTTAATTGGGCCAAATACGATACCCGCTACGATGGTGAATGCACTGCCTGGTAGTAGGAAAACACACGCAAACACGAATGCTGCTACGAATACTGCGTAACCCCAAACGCCAAAGCTTGCGATCCAATCTTGTAGGCTCTTGATGTCTGTGATGATTTCAAGGATGCCAGTTTGTTTTGCTGCAAATAGAGCGAGAGCGATAACAGCAACAATAAGAGCAATTTTTACGAATTTCATAAGTTCAACTTCACTTAAACCTAATAATTAAAAAGATGTAACTACAAAAACGTAGCTACAAAAACGTAGCTACAAAAACGTAGCTACAGAGACTTAGCTACACAGACATACACTTGATTAGGCCCGCTTTGGATTTGTAGCGGTTGAACCAAGCTTTCACAGGGCTAGCGAGTACGTTTACTGGTGGCTCATCACCTTGCATGATCACTGGGCCGAACATGAGATCCAGAATGTGCCAAGATTTCGTACCTACACCCATCATGGATGCACGACAAGCCGAGCAGTAAACCACAACGTAGTCTGTCTCAAACTCTTCCACACGGCGTTTGATTACGCGTGTTGCGACGTCTGGGTTTGCTGGCACTACCATGCCGCCAAAGCCACAGCAGCGCGTGTTTTCACGTGTGTGTTCTGGTTCTGAAGTTTTGTAGCCAAGCTCGTTCAAGATCCAGCGGATACCGTCTTGCAGTTCTTTTTCGTAGCGAGTAGAGCAAGAGTCGTGAATGGTGAATACCACGTCACTGTTTTTCGCTTTACCGCGTAGCGCTTCTGGCAGACCGATTTCTGGAAGCAGTTTCCACAATGAAACCGGCTTTTGTGTGCCGCCAGATTTCTTGATCATGCCGTAGCAGCTTTGACACGCCACAATGACTTCTTGTGCGTCTAGCTTATCGAAGTCCGCTTGAAGCTGGCCGTAACGCTCTTTGAACTTCTCAGTCTGACCGATAGCAGCGGTTGGTTTACCACAACACTTCTGCACTGCGCCCATGTCTGGGTACACTTCTTTTAAGTAGCTCGCAATTGCTGCTACGCCTTCTGGTGAGTAGGATGGCAAGCTGCATCCTGGCATAAATACTTTATTACTCATTTTGTCGATACCGCTCGTTTTGCCATAGTGAAGATTTTTGAGAAGCCAAGCTTCTGGTGCATGTTGATTGCTTTGTGACCCGGCATTGGTGATTCACCATTGTTTGCCTTAACAAAGTCAGCACGTGCGCCTAGGAACATTTCCTTCATTGGGAAGTCTTTCGGACATACGATGGTGCACTGGTCACAGGCGTTACATGAGTAAGCCATCAATGGGTCCATTGACTTGTTGTTCACAAAGTCAGAGAAGATGGTCTTCGGACAGTCACTGAAGTCATTCATCATGATGCACTCGGTCATACATAGCTTGCAGCTACATTGCAGACAGCGAGATGCTTCTTGTTTGATTTGAGCTTCAGTAAAGCCTAAATCCACTTGTGCAAAATCTTGTTTACGCTCTTCCGCGTTACGCAATTCACCGTGTAGGCGAGGGGTATCTACCGTACCTTTTGGTAGTGGCACGTCTAGACGAGATGAGTAGCTGTATTCTTGCTCGAAGTCGCGACCTTCAGTCAGTGGGCGAGTCGTTAGGAAGCGCTCAACACTCATTGCAGCTTTGCGACCTAATGCCATCGCTTCAATCACGATGTTACCGCCACACGCGTCACCGGCTACGAAGACGTCTTCAAGGCTAGAAGCTAGTGTTTGTTTATCGACTACGTAACGGCCGCCGCGAGTTTGTTCTAGTGCGCCACCAGTGATGTCAGCCACAACTTGACCCGTAGCGAAAACAACCGTATCCACAGAGATAGTTTTGCTTTCTTCGCTGTACTGAGGCGCAAAGTTGCCTTGCTCGTCGAAGATAGAAAGTAATTTCTTGATCGTAATGCCTGTAACTTTGCCGTTCTCATGTTCAATAGCGACTGGGCCCCAACCTGCGTTGAACTCGACGCCTTCTTCTAGTGACTCGTCGATTTCGATTTGGCTTGCAGGTAGATTCTCGAGGCTCTCAAGCGAACATTGGTAAACGTCGCTTGCACCGATACGCCATGAAGAACGCGCACAGTCCATCGCAACGTCACCACCACCGATAACCATCACGCGTTTACCTGCACGTGGGAATTGGCGAGTTTCAGAAATCTCTTTCAAGTATTCAACCGCAGAGAACACGCCATCGTTGTCATGACCTGGTAGCGGAATGATAGAGCCTACGTGTGCACCGTGAGCTAGAATCACAGCATCGTGTTCGCTACGTAGAGTATCGAAGCTGATGTCTTTGCCGATTTCAACACCGAAACGAGTCGTCACACCTAGCATTGCTAAGTAGCTGTATTCGAAGTCGATAACGTCGCGTGGTAGACGGTATTCAGGGATACCCACACGCATCATGCCGCCGTATACGTCTAGCTTTTCGTAAATCGTTACTTCGTGGCCTTGACGACGAAGCTCAATAGCCGCTTGCGCACCAGCTGGGCCTGCACCCACGATCGCGATGTGTTTGTTGGTTAGGGGAGCAATGTTGAGATCCCAGTGATCTTGGTTATCCAGTTTTTCTGCAACAAAACGCTTGATGCCTGCAACGCTGATCGGCTGACCGAACTCAGTATTACGACGACAAGAAGCTTCACAAGGGTGTGCACAGATGCGGCCAAGCGTTTGAGGTAGGAATAGTTTGCTGCGGATCAGATCCAAAGCGCCTTGGAAATCACCTTCGCCTGCCATGCGAACGTATTGTTTTACGTCTGTGTGCATTGGACATGCGGTTTGACATGCCGGATCGGCATCCCCCATACAGCCATCGACGATAGTTTGAGCGGTGTCTAATAGCTTTTGGCTAAAAATTACATTGTTCATTGAGTGCTATTTCCGTGTTGTTCAGCTCTTGCCGTTGATAACGTTCACTTCAGGATTCTTCTGCTCGTAGTGAGCATGGCTATACTCGATCCAAGAGCCGTCATAGTTGTAGACGTCTTCTGCACCTAATACTTCAGTAAGAATCATGGTGGTGTGGGCAGAGCGAACACCAGATTGGCAGTAAGCGATCACTTTCTTTCCTTTGATGATGTTGCCGTAAAGGGCTTGCAGCTCTTCTGCTGATTTAAGCGTTGTGTCTTCGTTTAGTGCTTTTGTCCAGTTGATGTGAACACTGTTTGGAATGGTGCCTGGACCAAATGCACCAGAAACCGCTACTTCGCCGCTAAATTCGTCGTTACCACGCGTATCTAGGATCACCCAATCAGAGCTGTTTTGCGCTTCGATAACCATATCTAACGTTGCTAGCGTATTGTTGTCTTGTTTCGTGTTCGGAGATTTGTATTCAACCGCTGCAACGCTTTGATTTGCAGAGCCAGTTGGGAAACCTGCGCCCATCCAAGCGTTTAAGCCACCGTCTAGGTAACGAACGTCTTGGTGACCAAGGTTATGGATTTGCCAGTAAAGGCGCGCAGCATCGTGGTGAGAGCCTGCCGCGTAAACCACGATTGTGCTGTCCGTTGATGCGCCGAAGCTACCTAAGATGGTTTCCATCTCTTCCGTGCTGTTGCTCATACCGCCGAAATCGTAAACGCCTTCAGGCGCAGAGTAATCGTTACGCCACATAGTGTAAGAACCAGAGATAGGACTATCTGGTTTGATAGGGTTTAACGCGCCGATCACAACCACGTCTTTATCACTGTCCATTAACGATTTTAGTTGCTGTGATGAAATGAAATGCTCTGGGTGAGCGTATTCAGTGAACTTTTGCTCTTGTGCTGCGGCATCCACTGTCACTGCTTCAGCTGAGAACATCGTATTGTAAGCTGAGTAGCCAACAGCTGCGACAGCCGCCAACACACCCAACGCAATCGTCGATTTTTTCATGAGTTGCTTCCATATTTTAATTTAAAGTTTTTGTGCCGAAACTTCGATTTTTCGACAGTTAGAATGCTTTTGAAGGGGAAAGGCCGACATGAACGTTTTTTGTTCGTTAGAGATGTTCATTGTGTGAAATAGGTAAAGTGCCTCTACCCCTTTATGGGTAAGGCATTCTGAGGGAAACGTTTAAATGGCGATATTGTGGTTTCCCACAATAATGATGTGGGATTGATCTAAAGCAACAAAGTAGTAGGGGGGAGTGGTGCTAAAATGTGCCACAACGGTGTTTTGGTAGTATCTCGTAAGTGATTGATAATTATTCTCAAAAGTTAACTCTTTTCATTTGTGCTCTCTTCTTTTTCTTTACCTCTTTTGTGTTTGCTAGTGAACAAAAAGCACACAGAACAGACTATGATGTTGGTGTTTTAGCACTGCGCGGACACGCCCATGCGCGTGAAGCTTGGCAACCGACTTTGGATTGGTTAGAGGTGCAAAACCCTGGATACAAATTCAATTTACATACTTACGATTTCGACCAACTGGAAGACGCATTTCTGCACGGTTGGCTCGACTTCATTTTGACCAGCCCGGGGCAGGCGACCAAGCTTGCTCGTGAATACCCTATTAATTGGTTAGCCACACAAAAAACCGCTTACAGCGACTTGCCAAATAAGTCGATTGCTTCGGTGGTGGTGGTACGTGAAGAATCACCCTTTAAAACACTTAGAGACATCAATAAAGCCAATGTCGCTGCTGTGTCTGAAAAAGCCTTTGGTGGTTTTCTTGCCCTGCGTTATGAGTTGGATAAGTTGGGTTACTTCAACTCTTCATTCTTTGAAAAAATCCATTTCACTGGTCCACCAACGGATCAATTGATTTTGGATGTGATCAAAAATGATCTGGATGTGGCGATCGTTCCTGCTTGTACGTTGGAAAATATGGCGAAAGAGGGCCGTATCCAGCTGCATAGTTTAAGAGTACTTAACGAAAAGCGTCCGGCCGATTCAATTTGTGCAGTCAGTACACCTCTTTATCCAAACTGGACCATGGCAATGACTGAACGCACGCCTTTTGATGTCGGGCAAATGGTCGCACAAACACTATTTGCGATGCCTGCTGAGCACCCTGCGGCAATAGCGGCGAATAATGTAGGTTGGATGTTGCCTGCGCCGAGTATCAATGTAGATAAAGTTTATAAGCATTTGGATATGCATCCTTTGCAGAAATCATGGGGACAAAAGGTCAAAGAATGGTTGGGTAAGAACCAAGCGATAGCGATGGCATCTTTGTTGACCTTATTGCTTATGACGGGTTACCACTTTTGGTTGGAATGGAAGTTTCAACGCAGCC
Source organism: Vibrio sp. 10N.222.52.B12 (assembly GCF_002875385.1). NCBI lineage: Bacteria > Pseudomonadati > Pseudomonadota > Gammaproteobacteria > Vibrionales > Vibrionaceae > Vibrio > Vibrio sp. 10N.222.52.B12. The sequence goes on from NZ_MDAW01000118.1 coordinate 23,850, forward strand.
GAGAAAAACTAAAATCCACCATGAATGACTTGCGACGCAAAAGCAGCATGCTTGAACACGCACAGCGGATCACTATTGTTGGGGAGCTTGGCAGCAGCATTGCTCATGAGATTAACCAGCCGTTAGCTGCGATTAAGAACTACAGCCAAGGGGCGAAAGTCCGCATGGAACGAGGGACAACACCCGAAGAGATGTTGCCTATTTTGGATAAGATTCAGCAACAAGTGACTTCTGCCAGTGACATCATTCAACGTTTACGAAGCTTGATTCATCGTACTCCGATTGAAAAAAACTGGATTGACCTTCCAAGTCTCATCGAAGAGTCAATGAAGCTGGTGGATTATGAATTTCAACGCCATCGCATTCAATTAGGGGTGATGTATTCAGGTGAAGTACAACCCATTTTTGCAGACGTAACGGGGTTGCAGCAAGTCATCCTTAACGTCTTAAATAACGCAAAAGATGCGTGTTTGAGTCACAAGCCAAAGCGAAAGGAGCTCTACGTTGACCTGCACATAAGCTTTTGTGACGAAATGGTCATCATAGATGTCATGGACAACGGTATTGGCATCGAAGAACAAGATATTCCGCTGGATCAAGCGTTCTACACCACCAAAGAAAATGGCCTGGGACTAGGACTCGCGATTTGTCGTGATGTTATCGATACCCATCAAGGCAGTATTCGTTTTCGGTCAATAGAGCCTACTGGCTGCCAAGTGACCATTATTTTACCGTATCAGGAGACTTGTCATGAGTCGTAACCTCTGTCCCCTTTATATCGTCGATGATGAAGAACCCGTATTAGAGTCGATGGCGTTCATGTTAGAAAGCTATGGCTATGAGGTTCAGGCGTTCTGTAGTGGCCCAGATTTTCTGAAAGAAGCCGATTTACCGTCAGCAGGGTGTGTGCTACTCGATAGTCGTATGCCAGAGATGCGAGGGCAAGATGTTCATCAAATCATGAATGAGCAATTTAGCCCAATCAGTGTTATCTATCTTACTGGGCACGGCGATATCCCTATGGCGGTAGATGCGCTAAAAGATGGTGCGCTCGATTTTTTCCAAAAGCCAGTTGATGGCAATGCGTTGGTGTTAGCGATTGAAGATGCTATGGAACAGTCGATCAAAAACTGTGAAAAGCTCGGTGCAAAACAAGTTCTACAGAATCTTACTAAGCGTGAAAGAGAAGTGCTTGGCTTGGTGGTTAAAGGGATGAAAAACCAAGAGATGGCGGACTTGTTGTGTGTCTCCTTACGAACGATTGAAGTACACCGTTCCAACGTGATGAAGAAACTCGAAGCGGAAAGCCTTGCTGTACTGATTCGTAAAGTTGGACATTTAATCTAACAAAGCCGTATTCGGTGAACAAAGCGCATAATTGTGGATAAATGAACCTATCTAGGTCGAAGTAAATACGGTATACCCAAGTGACTTCAAGATGCAGGATTCAGAGCGCTGTCATTGATTCGAGATCAAGGAAAACAACGCAGCGTAATAGCCAGCTCTTTCCAAGTTGTTTGACACAGAAGTCGGGTCAATGACACGCTCCCGAAGGGCGAGTTGTCTTGGTTTGTATACTTTGTTGCCGATTCTTGATTTAGGTCCACTAGACCTTTAAATCGCCGCCGCGTCTACAAACCAAGCCACTCTCGCTGAACCTAGCATCTTGAGGTTACTTGGGTATAACTCAATGATAATTTGGGAAAGGTTTGCTCATTTAGTATCTGGAAGATAACATCAGTAACCAGAATAAACCTTACTCTTAATTAGAATCCAACTATGTTTGTCGATACCGTTAAAAGCGCTTTTTCATCATTGAGTGCAAATAAACAGGCTATTGCGAAAGCAACGGCGTTACCCATTCTCCTTTCTCTTATGCTGGATCTTGTTTTGAACTCAGCGCAAGGGGATGTCGCTCCTATTCTTGTTCAGATCTTGATGGCTCTTTTATCTGCAATCGTTGCAATCAACGTTCACAGCATCATTTTGAAAGGCCCTCAGTCTGTGCCTCAGTGGGGACGTTTCACGTTTGGAAAAATCGAAATGTGGTTTATCGGCCACTACTTAGCCATGACGGTGGCGGTGGTCGCAGTGGCTGCGATTTTCGCGATGATTAATCTTGTCCTTGCAGCTATCGCATTATTAGCGTTAAGCGTGGTGTGTTGTCGATTAGTCTTGGTTTTTCCAGCCATCGCGATTGATAAAGGTGTTTCTTTCCCTTACGCTTGGAACCTTACCAAAGGCCATACTTGGTACATGATGAGCGTTGTGATTATAGTGCCGCTTCTGTTTGGTTTGGCTATGTCACCACTTGCGTTTTTACAGCTTCCTTTCTTAATGAGTCTGTTGAGTTTCTTGGTGACGATTATCGGTATTGCGATTCTTTCCAAAGCTTATGAGCAATTAAGTGGCTTTGATGGAGAAAGGTACTCTCAGCAGTCATTCTAAAAACGGTTGTTACGATAATCCCTTATCCTATAAGGCATAGAGATGATAAGAACGCTTCCTTTGTGAGGCGTTTTTTTGTGGCTCTTTGTAGGACTGTTGACTTTGTTTTGTAAAAATTTATTACAATTTAGATTTTTATAGTGATATAAAGCACACTTCTTTTGGGGCACTCTCGTTGTTTGTCCTCATTTTTTGGTCCATCAATAGGAAAAGGAAGGTGCTTTTTGCTCATTAGTCCGCCTTAGAACGATCTCTCAGATGCGTTTGCATCACTCCCTTCACCGTGCGCAATGCACCAACTAAGGCAATACGTTTATGAGAGATTTATGTTTAAATTTACAAAAGATACTTGGTTCAACAATGTTAAAGGAGATTGTTTATCAGGAGTTGTTGTAGCGCTGGCACTGATACCAGAAGCTATTGCATTCTCTATTATCGCAGGATTAGACCCTAAAGTTGGTCTATATGCCTCGTTTTCCATCTGTGTCGTGATTGCGTTTACAGGCTCAAGGTCCGGAATGATTTCCGCGGCTACGGGCGCAATGGCGCTGTTGATGACAACCTTAGTCAAAGACCATGGTTTACAGTATCTGTTGGCCGCTTCATTTTTCGCTGGCGTACTTCAACTGTTGATCGGTTATTTGAGGCTAGGGGATTTAATGCGTTTCGTCTCAAAGTCGATCATGACCGGGTTTGTAAACGCGTTGGCTATCTTAATTTTTATGGCGCAGCTGCCTGAACTAACCAATGTTTCTTGGCCTGTTTACGCACTGACAGGATTAGGGTTGGCCATCATCTACATGTTTCCTTATGTTCCGAAAATAGGAAAAATGCTACCTTCACCTTTAGTGTGTATCGTCGCAGTGACTGTGATTGCCCTAATGTTCAATATTGATATTCGGACAGTAGGCGATATGGGAGAGTTACCTGATTCACTCCCTGTTTTTATGATCCCAGATATTCCTTTTAACCTTGAAACACTCCAAATCATTTTCCCTTATTCACTAGCACTCTCTGTTGTTGGTGTGCTGGAGTCATTGATGACAGCTTCCATCGTGGATGAGCTGACAGACACGGAAAGTGAAAATAATGATGAGTGTAAAGGACAAGGGATTGCGAATATGGTCTCGTCGTTGTTTGGTGGTATGGCGGGTTGCGCTATGATCGGCCAATCAATGATCAATATTCAGTCTGGTGGACGTACGCGGTTGTCTACGTTATGCGCTGGTGTGTTTCTACTTATCATGGTGGTGTTTTTGGGTGACTACCTTAAACAGATCCCGATGGCCGCGTTGGTAGCGGTGATGATCATGGTTTCTATCAGCACATTTTCATGGAATTCGATTGCCGAAATGCGTAAGCACAGTCTGTCCACAAACCTTGTGATGGTTTCAACCGTGATTGCGGTTGTTGCGACGCATAACTTAGCAATAGGTGTGTTAGTCGGAGTGCTATTGGCGTGTGTGTTTTATGTGAACCAGAGTCGAACCCTAATGAAAGTGTCGGATGAGGTGATCATAGATAACGACCACACCATTCATAAAGTGCATGGGCAAATCTTCTTTGCTTCTGCGTATAGCTTTACGGATATGTTTGACTTCGGTAATGCCACTAAGTACATCACGATTGATTTATCGGATGCGCATTTCTGGGATATCACGGCAATATCTGCGCTTGATAAAGCCATCATGAAGTTCCGAAAAGGAGGGGCGATTGTCGCGGTGAGAGGCATGAACGAAGCCACATTGGATATGATTGACCGTCATGCGGTGTATGACGATCCTGAAAAGCTTGCGAAGCAATCTGTCGGACATTAGAAACAAAAAAAGCAGCCAATGGCTGCTTTTTTAGAGACTCATCATTTCAGAGACGTATTGTCTTAGAAACTGAATATGGGATTAGTTTACCCAGTCACGCAGTGTGAACGTTAGTTCGTGATCTGCGTTTTTCAGTACTAGACCGTCGTTAGTCAGAGTAACGTCGCTCCAATCAGAAAGCGTTTCAGACATTACTTTTTCAATCTTCATTTGATCGCCTACGCACATCATCATGGTCATACCCATTTTCTCAATGCGCAGTTGGTTGTCTTTCAGTTCTGCTTGACCGAAGAAGTTGTTACAACCTGCGTTGCCGTTCGCTGTTAGGTTTTCACCAATTTCTAAGCGAGGGGCTTTCTTTTGTTCTTCCGATGCAATGTTTTTGCCATCGATTTGAACCAGCTCCCAGTTATGGTGCTGTAGATCTTGAGCCGTAATTTCTTTCACATTATCACCGTTGCTAGCGCATGCAGTCATCAGAACTGGAAGTGAGATTGCTGCTACTAACGTTTTTAGGCTAAGCTTCATTTTATTGACTCCGTTTTTAGAAAACGTGGTAAGTATAGGTAATAAAACACTGTTTTTGTCAGCATACGGTTATGGTTTCGTATGTTTTTAAACACAGCGTATTTTATAACAGAGATCCCATTATCGGTATTGATATTCACCGAAAACTTAGAAATTTCTTACAGTTATTCGACTATTAACGTATTGGATTTAAACAAGCTAACGATAGAACGGTTTGAGCATGGAGCAACTGGAGTTTTTTACCGTCCCAAGTCCTTGCGTTGGAATTTGCACTTCCGACGAAAAAGGGTATTGCAAGGGATGCATGCGTAAGAGAGAAGAGCGGTTTAATTGGCTAAGCTTTACCCCTGCACAACAGTTACACGTGATCAAGCTATGTCGTCAACGCTATAGAAGAAAGGTATTGGCAGGGAAGGCAAAAGCAGAATCGCCACAGGATGGATCATCACCGCAGCAAGACTTGTTTTAGTTGATAGTGGGATTCAACTATTCCCGGCCCAGTCTGAGATACTTATCCATAAGAGCCGGGAAGCTCCTATCCATTTTCCACCTCTGAAAAAGTGGTTGGCGTTATTTCATTGACCATTGGTCACTGACCCAGCCTCCTGCTTGTTCGTCAAAGTGGCTTCCGGCAAAGCGGTGGTTTTGCTCCACCTCTAATCGACTGGTTGGCAGTTCATCCATCAGTTGATGAATATAGTTTGCCATGGGATCAGTACATGCTTCACGTTCTCTGCGAGTTACCACTTCTTTAATCAGTTGCAGTCTGTAGCTGTTGCTGGCTCGTTTCATTTTTGACCTCCAGAACTCGATGGCAGCAGTTTGAACACATTGACGTCCAGATCGCTGCTCATTGGCGTGCACGTGGAGACACAACGCCGTCGTTTGAAGTCCTAAAGACAAATTGTTTGAGAGCAGTGTTTGTAACGCCATTCAAATCTTTCTCAGAATCATTAGCTGCGCGAATAAAAATGAATCGCGAAAGTTAGTCAATGAATCTGCTTATTTGAAAGACCTTATCAAACATAGAAGCCCCGCACATGGGCGTCAATAACACAAATGAACATTTTTTGAACGATTTATGAAGGGGCTGCTTTTTCAGGGATTTAGCACCAATAAAAAAACCGGAGCCACTTGGGCTCCGGTTGGTCTTAGAGTCAGTCTGACACGCTTTTGTTTCGATTGTTATGCAACCGAATAGCTGTCAACATCTAAGTGTAGACAAGGTCTTAGTAGCTTAGCTACCTGAAGCAGGACAACCTTTCACAGCTTGACCGTTGCTGAAGTACTCGATATTGCCTAGATTCTTGTCAAAGTCTGCCGCAGAGATCTGAGGGTTTTTAACGAAGAACTCACGCAGTACAGAAGCATCTGTCATTTGAGTTGATTCAACATCGATCACTGGGTAATCATCACCACCAGCCGCGCTGAAGCTGATCACAGAGAACGTGTAAGTATCCGCTAGGTTGAAGCCCTTACCGTTGATGTCTGTGATAGTGACATCGCTTGCGTCACAATCAACAGATAGCGTGATGTTGTCTAGTTGAGCGTAAGCACCAGAGCCCGCAGATTTCGTAGCAACTACGTCTAGGTAATCTTTAACTTCTTGGCCGGTCATCGTTGCTTTGGTTACGAAGTTACCGAAAGGTTGTACGGTTAGTACATCGCGGTAAGCGATATCGCCTTTCTGGATTGAGTCACGCACACCACCTGAGTTCATTACACCAAAGTCAGCGTTAACTAGCTCATAAGTGCGGTATGCCTCACCCAATAGGTGGCCAAGGTTAGTTTGCTCTGAACGAACTACGCCACGGTCGCCTTCAAGTTTGCCGTCAGTTTCTGAAACTTTAACATCCAACAAGTCTTGACCTTGTTGTTGGTAAGGAAGAAGGATCGACTTCACTGTTGCATCGTGCTTGATGTACTCACCGATCACTTCATCGTTGTCATCAAGAAGGTTTACAGGGATTAGTGCGTATTTAGCTAGGTGCAGTTTACCGTCGTAAAATTCGAAGTCTGCACGACCTACGTATTTACCCCACTCATGCGCTTGCATGATGTAAGTACCGTTTTGTTGGTCTGGAGCACAGTCATCACCTGGTTTGAAGTCAGCGTAGTTGTTTGTGCCAGGTTCCATACATACTGGGTTTTGAGAGTGACCACCAATGATTGCGTCCAGCTCACCTTCTTCAAGAGAACGTGCAAGTAGAACATCACCAGGTGCTTCGCTACCGTGTTGACCATCTTGGTAGTGGCCCATGTGTGTTGTAGCGAACACTAGGTCAACTTTCTCGTTTGCTTCGATTTCTGCAAGTACTTTTTGGATTTCAACTTGTGGATCTTCGAAGTAGATATCCGCAACATTGTCTGGGTTTACCAGTTTTGCAGTATCTTTCGTTGTAAGACCGATAACCGCCACTTTAAGACCGTTAACCGTGAATACTTTGTAAGGGTCGAAGTAACGTTCATCAGTTACTTTGCCGTCTGCATCTTTCTTGTAGATGTTTGCAGCTAGCATCGGGAAGTCAGCAAGCTCCGCCTGCATGTCTAATACGTCTAGAGCGTTATCAAATTCGTGGTTACCGACAGCCATTGCATCGTAACCAATAAGGTTCATACCTACGAAGTCTGGCACGGCATCTTGCATGTCTGACTCTGGTACACCTGTGTTGATGTCACCGCCAGACAGCAGAATTGACTCACCACCGTTTTCAGCAACTTCTGCACGAATAGATTCGATAAGTGTTTTACGTGCTGCCATACCGTACTCGCCGTCGCTGTTGTGCCAAAAGCGACCGTGGTTATCGTTGGTATGAAGAACAGTAAATTTAGTACAAGAGTCTGCGGTCTCACAGGTAACTGGAGAGTTGTCGCTGTCTGAGCCACATCCAGCTAGCGCAGCACCGACAGAAAGTACCAAGAGGGATTTATAAAACTTCATAAGGGATCCTTTCTTTGTGATTTTGATTTTATTACGGCGTGAAATATACGGAATTAGTGTGAAACTTTAGTGATCTATATCTTATTTATAGTTTTGTTGAATAAAGGAAATAACAAGCCTGCAATGGATGTCGACAAATAAACAGAAATCGTATTTAGAAAGGTTTTTGCGAAGTGGTTTATTAAAATTGTGAGCAGCTCAATTGAATGTGTTTTCTTAGTGTGAATCAATACGCATTTTGGCGAGATATGAACCAAGGATTGATTATTATTTTACCAGATTCATGTTTTTATAATGTATGCGAAACATATAGTTAAGATTTTTCTGTACAGCATGTTGAGAGGTAGGGATGCTCAAAAAATCAGCCGCGCTCACAGCGGAAATCGATTGCTCTTGGCAGAAGCAGTTCACAGCCATCGATAAAATGTACAACGGTTACTCTTACGACCCTGAATATTGGAAAAAGTTCTCCGATCAGGCTGCGGTTTTTTTATACCAATCCGATGCAACGACGTTTATATCCTGTCCCGAAGAGCTATGGAATAAAATAAGACATTTTCAACCAAGTGAGATCGAACGGAAATTAAATAATAAGCAATTCTTCTGTGATTATGACGATGTCGACTACTATTTATTTAATGACGATAACGTCAACAATGATGACGAAATAATTCCGCTTACTATCGAATCCGATCTTTCATTACTTGAATTCTTTTTAAGCCAGAATAGTAGTGAGGATATAGAAAAAGCGGACTTTGAGCTGGATAGTCATTTCTTTTATGGCATCTTCGACAATGAAAAGCTCGTTGCGGTACTGGCGTCATATTGTTATCCGGGAAAGGAACCGTTTGAATCTTTGTCCATATTGGTTTCTCCATATGCGAGAGGGAAAGGGTATGGGAAGCGGCTGCTTGCTCACTTAGTCCGTGAGGTGAAGGCAAGACAGCGTAAAGTTAGGTATCGAGTAAACATTGAAAATACACCTTCAATAAAGTTGTGCCAATCACTGGGATTTGAAGCATACAGTCGTCAGAGAGTGTTTACTCAAGAGTTATAAGAAAGGCGCGCAATGGGATATACAGTAAGAAACGCACTAAGGGACGAAGCTAGGCTTATCGCCAAGATTCATGTCGATTCATGGCAAGTCGCCTATAAAGGATTGATGCCTGAAAGTTATATTTGTCAGTTTACTCTTGAGCGCAGAGAAAAGATGTGGACACGAGTGATGACAGAACAATTGGCAAATTTGATTGTGGTAGAGAAGGGTAAAGAGATAGTGGGTTTTCTCAGCTACGAGCTACCGAACCATTCTAGTGAGGATAAGACAGCAGTTGTCACTTGTTGTTATGTTTCGCCTCTTTACTACGGGCAAGGAGCGGGTAGTGCATTGATTGATGAGCTAGAAACGCGTTTGTTGTCCACACCGGTGATGCAAATCAGCCTTAAAGCGTTGGATACGAATCAACAGGGGCTGAACTTCTATAAAAAATGTGGCTTTGTGCGGTCAGGAGAGGAGGAGGCAGAGGTCATTGAGGGCATGGTGTTGAATGACCTCACTTTGGTGAAGTACATCGCACGAACATAGTTGGTTCGAATCCATGGCGCTCCCATGTTTGGGGCTCTCTTGTGTTTGGAGTTTGCGTGGGAATTTTCATCGGCCATATATAGTAAAACCCCGGAGATGGTAAGGCTCCGGGGTTTTGAATTTTTTAGATATCTCGGTTGGTAAGTCCGATAATCTTTTTATGCAAAAGGTTTGGATTTTATCCGTTAATTCCTTGGTAGGGAATTAGATACGGATGAAGTCCATGTGCTCAACTTTTGGCTTGAACGCGTGACGTTGAACGTCTTGTGGCTTAACTTTAACTTCAGCGCCGTCGATCACTAGAACGATACCTTCGTAGAACTCAGGCTTGTCCATTTGGTTAACGATCTCGTCGTGGTTAAGAACGATAGCAACTGCTGCTGCTTCACCGCCGTATACAACTGCAGGGAATTTGCCAGCGTGACGTAGGCGGCGGCTCGCACCTTTACCTAGTTCAGTACGTACTACTGCTTCGAATTTCATAGTATTTACTCTCAAATTAGTAAAAATTAAACTTCACGAACCACAATGCGACCTTGAGTTCGTGGTAAAGCTTGAAACAGGAACTGTTCAAGCGAGCGCGGATACTATCATCCTGGTCTGGGTTCAGCAACCATAAATGCACCCAAATCAATAAAAAGACAGCAATCTTTGGATAGTAAGAGTGCAAGTTTTATCGCTTAGATAAAAGTTTGTTCACTTTGAGGCGATTTTAACCTATTTACCTTCCTTTACTTGTATTTTTCTTCCCTTTCTCGACAGGTATCATTTTTGTGAATGGATAATCATCGACATCTGTTATTAACGAAATGAACGCAAAATGAATGCTGACCTCAGTAACCGTTAAGCCACTCGGTTCTATTCTTGGCCCAACACTTAACGAGAGCATCAATGGAGCGGATTATGAACCCAGTCAGTATCGTGATTATTACCCTAAATGAAGAAAAACGTATTGGTCGACTACTCGAAGATTTAACTAAACAAACACATCAGAAATTTGAAGTGGTTGTGGTGGACTCGAACAGCGAAGATTCGACTCGTGAAGTTGCACAAGCTTACGAAAGCTCATTACCAGAACTTACCGTTCATAAAATGGAGACTCGTGGTGTCAGCTTAGGACGTAACACGGGGGCAGAGTTGGCGAAATACGAACGCATTCTTTTCTTGGATGCAGACGTACGTTTGCCAAGCGATTTTCTAAGTCGTGCAATGAGCAAGTTAGAAGACGCCAAGTTAGAAGTGGCCGGCGTCTATATGGGCGCAAAAGGCTTACCAATGGCGCACAAGCTAGGCTATGGCATGTTTAACGCAGGTTTGTTTATTACTCAGTACATATTTCCTACTGCGGTAGGTGCTTGCATTTTCTCTACCAAGCGTGCCCACAAAGAGATCAACGGCTTTGATGAATCCATCACGCTTTGCGAAGATTGTGATTACGTGAAACGCGCTTCAAAAACATGGCGATTCCGCTTTTTACCAATGACATTCGAATTCGATCCGCGTCGTTTGGAGCAAGATGGTTTCTTTAAAATGGGCATGACCTATTTCAAAGCGAATGTACGTCGATTCTTCTTTGGGGAAATGCGTAACAACGAAATGGAATACAAATTCGGTCACTATAAAGATCAACACTCATAATCGTTGGAGGCTGTATGCTGGAAGCGATCAGTCTGTTCTTCGGGGCATTTCTGGATGCGACGATTGGACCAAATCTCTTTGTCCCGGGCGAGCCGTTTCTGCTCGCTGCGGGCTATCAATTACACCAAGGCATCATCTGGGGCGTAATCGCCGTCCTCATTGGTGGTTGGTTTGGTGATCAACTCAGTTACTTTATTGGTAAACATTCGGGTTCTAAAACCCAGAGAAAGCTAATTCGTTGGCAAGCTAAGTCGAAGCGCCCAATTGCCCGTTGTCGCTTGCTGATGAAAAAGCGTGGTAACGCCATTTTGATCTTTGCACGCCTACTAGGCCCCGTCGCTTGGGTCGTGCCATTTATGGCGGGTTCAGTGAACGTGAGTTGGAAGCGCTTTACCATCTGTTCATCAATAGGTTTGATACTCGGTGTTGGGCAATTTGTTGTTGCTGGATATTTGCTTGCTGCAGGTCTGCAAACTTGGTTGCCATTGGATTCCTTAAAGTTAATCTTAATTGAACATAAACTTCTTATTGCTTCGGTATTGGTGGCTGTGACATTTACCGTTGTTGCGTGGAAAAAGAACTGGTCACGCAAGTGGACCAAATCGCTGACGGCATTAGTGTTGTGTTTGGTTGCTGCAAACTATGGTCATTTTTTCTATCTTGCTGACGATAATGTTCAGCAAGTCGAGTCCACTGAGATTCAACCAATCGCGTTTAACGATCTCGGTTTTAAAGTGTACCCAGGACGTTCCAATGTGTTTGACGCTCAGGCTGTAAATTTGGTCTACGTCGGTGAATCACCGAGAACACTAATGCAAGAGTTGGGTTGGTTAGAAAATCAAACATTTTCAAGAAACGACATTGAGTTGTCTGATTATGTGAGTTTGTTGAAGCAAAAGCTGCCACCTGTGTCGGATTTGTTTTGGAATGGCAAACCACAAGCGATGGCATTTCAAGAACCCGGAAGCTTACTTAAACGCTCTCATATACGCTGGTGGCAAGCAGGGCACGAGGCAAGCTCAAATCAATCGGTTTGGGTTGGGGCGATAAGTTACGATGATGGACTCAAATTAGCGCATTATTCCGGTATTGTGACTGTGCTGCATCGGATTGATCCCAATGTAGATAGTGAAAGAGACCGTTTGGCAAATCAAATCGAAATGAGTCATTTAGCCTTAGCAGGGGAATTGTATTCGTTGGCGCAACCTGTCGCGATGGACAATCAACATGACTATTACTCTGATGGGAATGTCTTGTTGATTAGCGAGCCTTCACTCGCTTTAAATGTGCCTAATCAGCAATCAGATACAAAAATGGCACCTAACGATGAAACATCGATAAGTGCCATTTCAGTGTTATCACCGGATGTGATTTAAACTCGACTCTTTTGCAAAATAAGGGTGGCTTTTAAACCGCCCATTTTGCTTTGTGAAAGCTCAAGCTGGCCACGATAACTGTGGGCCATCTCACTCACAATATTCAGGCCTAAACCTGAGCCAGGGGTGGTTTCATCCAATCGGTAACCACGTTTGATTACCTGGCATAACTGCTCGGCGGGGATACCAGGTCCATCATCCTCAACGATGATGTGAATGTTGTCTTTGTCTTGCGTAGAATGGACACGAATAATGCTCGCTGCCCATTTGTAACCATTCTCTAGTAGATTACCCACCATTTCATCAAGATCCGTTTTCTCAACGGCAACGTTCAACTCAGAATCAAGTTCATTGATTAATGTGACTTCTCTTACGGCATACACTTTATCGAACGCCATAGAGATCGCATCAACGCGTTCTGATGGGTTAGATTTTACCGATAGGATGTTCATAGAGCCGGCCATACGAGCTCGGCCTAAGTGGTAATCAATATGTTGTTGAATCTGACTAATCGGCGCATTCAATCTCGTTTGAGTTTCAGGGGCTAAGCTCTGCACTTCGTTTTTTAACACGGAGAGTGGTGTTTTTAACGCGTGAGATAAGTTACCCGCGTGGTTACGCGCTCGTTCAAGTAGCTCTTGGTAGTGAAAGAGCAAGGCATTCAGATCGGAAATTAGAGGTGAAATTTCTTTTGGATATTCTTCTTCCAGCCCCTTCTTGTTGCCCGATTTGAGTTCGGCAAGCTCTCTTTGCAGCTTCGTTAGGGGACTCAATGACCAAGCGATCTGAAGCAAGATAACTGCTAAGACGCCGGCGAATAGCAAGCCTAATATAATCCACAATTGACCGGTGAGAGATTGAATAGTGTGTTCAATTGGATCTTCATCAACACCAATGATGATATCGATAGGACCGTTATAGTCGGGCAGATAAAGGGTTTTCTTTATGGTGATGAGTTTTTCATCTCGTGCACCAAACGCGTTTTTATCAAGCCCCTTATAAGTGATTTTTTTATCCCAAAGTGAACGTGAGCGTTCGAGGCTGGTCTCTGTGGAGGCGCTCCAGTATAAACCACTGTAAGGGCGACTAAAGCGAGGGTCGGAAAGTTGAGTAGAAAGAGAGAGTTGTCCCTTACTGTCAACTTCAAGCTGAGCGGCTATTTCGTCCATAAAGACATTTAATTGTGAACGAGTGTCATCCACCATGTAATGATAAACTTGAGTTGGAATTGTCACGCCGGCAGCGAGGATCATTGCGGTGAGCCAAACCACCGCTGCAAGCACTAAGCGGCTTTTAATACTTAGCCGCTTGAGAACGTGCATTGGCAGTTTGTTTTTACTCGGCATTCAACTGATACCCCAAGCCACGTACTGTCTTAATGATCTTTGGTGCGATTTTCTTACGAATACGACCGATAAAAACTTCGATGGTGTTGGAGTCACGGTCAAAGTCTTGTTTGTAAATGTGTTCCACCAACTCAGTACGCGAAATGACCTTCTCTGGGTTATGCATGAAATACGCGACCACTTTGTATTCCAATGCCGTAAGGCTAACCGCTTGTCCTTGCCATAGAACTTTCGAAGAACGCGTATCTAGGCTCAAATCCCCAATCTTCATTACTGGGGAGGCATTACCAGATGCTCGACGTAATTGAGCTCGTAATCGAGCCGTTAACTCCATCATTTCAAATGGCTTTGTTAAGTAGTCATCCGCGCCTGCGTTTAAGCCTTCAACGCGTTGGGATAGGGTGTCACGTGCACTGAGTATGACAACAGGGGTGTTAATGTTCTCATCTCGAATCCCCTTAAGTACTGTTAAACCGTCCAGTTTTGGCAGGCCTAAATCAAGCACGATCACATCCCACTCTTCAGACGTCGCGCGATAAAGCGCATCAATGCCATCTTGAGATAACTCAGGTACCCAACCATTGTTTTCTAAAGTTTCGATAATTTGTTCGCCTAGGCGAGGTTCATCTTCGACAACAAGTATTTTCATGTTCTTTCTTCTTATTATGTTTGATGGATTATTGCGGTTTGAGCGCTTTATTGAAGTTACGACCTTTGATTTCTAGCATTTCAAGCGTAGCAGCATCGTATTCCACTTTGATCACGCTGTCATCGAATAGGATTTTTAGCTCGTAAACCCATTCATCGTCATCTTCTTCCAACTCTACTTTAATAATACGCCCATAAAGATCATTCTCCACCGCTTCATACATATCAGAGAAAGGGCGAATATAGCCTTTCTGCACAGCGCGATAGACTTCGTCTTGATCTTCATCGAATTCAATTCTGGTTCCCGGTTTTTCAACGTCACGAACAATGGCGTGTCCATCTTTGTCGTCATGATGGTCACTGTGATCGTGATGATTCGCAAAGCTTGGCGCAGACAACAAAAGTGGCACTAAACCTAACAGCATGGGTAGCTTGCGTGTAATGAAGGATTTAGACATAGCAAAGCCTTTTTGGGAGAGTTAGCAAAATTATATCCGCTTGTACATGAATGGAAAGTGAATGTGGATTTAGGTGCAAAATTTTCTGCGCTCGAACCGTTAAAAATATAAATTCCGTAATTTAAATAGCTTATAGAGAAAATTGACACTAATTAACCTGAGATCGGTTTAA
>NZ_MDAW01000119.1:0-9994 GCF_002875385.1 Vibrio sp. 10N.222.52.B12
ACCCATATCAGGACGGGTCAGTACTTTACTCGACTATCAGCTTCAGACTCTTAATAAGAGCCACACAGCTATAGGTTTACAGGGAAATGTTCAGGGTTGGTAAAAGGAATCAACGCCAGAATCAAAGCTTGGTGGTAGACCGAACTGCGCGTCAGTTGGTTTTGAGTTAACAGGCCAATTGCGCCACCTTTTTGTTTGATGTTGTCAGTACCAAATACTTCATCCATTACATCACCCAGTTCATTGGCATGTTCAAGTTTTTCTAGCACTTTTGGTGGTAGCATCAAACTTGCTGAACGTGACTCTCCACGATGAGTCTCGGATTCAATCACCATCCAAGCAAAAGTAACTTTTCCTTCAATACCCGCTTCTAAACCAATATAGAAATCAGCATTCGGCATCTCAGTTTTAGCATTGCGAACACGATTTAAAGCACCTCGGCGTGTTTCATCATTGGTCATTGGCTGGTCTGAAACTTCACTCGGGACACTGACTCCGAAAAAGTTAAAACGTTGTTCAGGGAAAGCACTTTGAAAAGCACTCTCTACGGCTTTAATTTTTGCAGGGTTGAGTGAAGCGATAACGACTTTTTGGTCTACCATGATCTTTTTACCTATCGATGTCTATTAACCCAATTTTACTTGAGTGGGTTTTACGTTCTCACTTGGGTAACATCCTAATACTTTCAGGTGTTTAGTTATCTTGGTGAGCTCATCGAGCACATGTTGCATGGCGGTGGAACCAAGGTGTGATTCTAAATCAACATAGAACATTTCTTCCCATGGGTTACCCATGATCGGACGGGACTCTAACTTAGTCATGTTGATACCGAAACGTTGCAGTACTAACAGGGTCTCGACTAAAGAACCTGCCTCTTGAGAGGTAGACATAATCAATGTGGTTTTTGCCGGTATCTGTGTAGAGACCTCGACAGGTTTACGAGCAACCACAATAAAGCGGGTATGGTTTTCAGTTTGGTTCGCGATGTTGCCTTGGATCGCTTGTAAGCCATAAAGCTTACCACTGGAAGCATTACCGATAGCGGCGACATCATCACGGCCCAATTCTTGTACCTTCTGCATCGCATCGGCTGTGCTCGCACAAGATTCGAGTTGAACGCCTTTCATTCTGCTAAGGAACTCACTGCATTGCTGATGGGGCTGCGGGTGAGAGTAAAGCGTTTTGATGTTCTCTAGACGAATGTCTTTGGTTGCAACAAGGCAATGCTCAATCGGTTGAGTCAGCTCTCCTACGATATAAAGTGTTGTGTGTTGTAGAAGGTCGTAGACTTCGTTAATTGAACCAGAACTGGTGTTTTCAATTGGTAGAACACCATAATCAGCATGGCCAGATTCAACGGTCTGAGTTACTTCTTTGAAGTGCTCGCAGTTGAGTTCAATTAGCTCTGTATTTTTACGACTGAAGTACTCACGACTAGCTAAGTGAGAGTAAGACCCTTTAGCTCCTAAGAAAGCCACTCGTGCTAATGGTTTACGACTTTGCTGAGGGTTGACTAGGTTCTGTAGATAGCTTTGTTGCAAAAGCACCGAATCTTCGATGATCGTATGGAAAAGTTTGGTGATGTACTGAGCGTCGAGTTCGTATTTATCACGGCCGTTGGTAATCAGTTTTACTAGTAGTTGTTGTTCACGGACAGCATCACGAACAGGTTTTGATGTTTGGACTTTGCTTTTTGCTACTTCAATGCTGAGCTTGCGACGTTCAGACAGCAAGCTTAAAAGCTCGTCATCAAGCTCATTCAAACGTAAACGAATTTCATCTAGGGAAATAGGTTGGTCAGTCATCAATTCTTTCCTTATAAAAAAAGCCTCCCGATTTGGGAGGCTTTCTGTTTGTTTTTGACTTTTCTTTCACAAACGAGTTAGCCCCTCCAACTATGGAAGGAAAAAGAAGTCAAAAAGAAACAGGTGAGTCAAATGCATAAATAGTGCTTAATTTGTGAGTGTTTAAACACAATAAGCAAGCAGGCGGGGAGCGTCAAGCAAAAAAATAGCGCCTTACGGCGCTACTTCCTCGATCTGGTCGGTTTACTCTTCTTCTTCCACTAACTCTGGCTTGCTAGCACGTCGAGCTTCAGGTTTGTGGGTCAGCTTATTCAATTGTCGTTCTAGTTTTTGCTCCACTTCGTTGATAGCTGCGTAAAGATCTTCGTGAGTAGCTGAGGCGATTAGTTGCCCTTTAGGAACCGTAATAACGGCTTCGAATTTCTTCTGTTTGTTTGGTTCCTCA
This sequence comes from Vibrio sp. 10N.222.52.B12, assembly GCF_002875385.1. Classification (NCBI taxonomy): domain Bacteria; kingdom Pseudomonadati; phylum Pseudomonadota; class Gammaproteobacteria; order Vibrionales; family Vibrionaceae; genus Vibrio; species Vibrio sp. 10N.222.52.B12. Next base: position 2,251 of record NZ_MDAW01000119.1, read on the forward strand.
CTGAAAGTTGCTTGGCATCCGATGATGTCTACTTGCCATTTCTCCAGCTTTTTAAATTTGCTCTCAATATGAGCTCGGATTGCAGAGGTGATTTCGATATTTTTACCAGTGATGTTCATTGTCATAAATGTTTTTCCTCTGTTTCATCCCTCATGGGTTGAATTCAGATTACCGCTCTGAGGATAAAATAATGTGATATAGATCACTATTTTGAGTGGTTTTTTATAGGTGGGAAGTGAATGTGATCTTTCTCAAGAACTGTTTAGATTTCTGTGAAAATTGCTTGTTATCGGATTCGAAATCATTAGATTGGATAGAGTACTGAGCTGAAAACTATCCCGTTTTTAGGGGAGTTATACGGCCTGTAATTCTAGTTAGTTAAAAATTAACCAGAACAAAGATGTGAATCAGATCACTCTTAAAGTGCATAGATAAGTTAGATTCAAAAACGCCGCTCATGAACTGAGCGGCGTTTTTGGTTTTTTGTTCTCGGTTTTATGGCGTTTGGCTTATTTTCTTCAATGGCGTCATGAACACAGGGTCTTCTGGCGCTAATAAGACGTTGTCCAATGTCTTGGCTAGGTCGAGGCTTTCGAGTTGCTTGTAAATAACGTAGTAGCGGTTCACGTTAGTGACGTATCTGACGGTCTCGCCTAAGCTACGTCGCGTCACCACTTCTACATTGTGAAACCAAACGTTTGGGTCATAACCTTGTTGCGCGGCGCGTTTGCGCATTCTCTCTATATTTCCAGGCCCTGCATTGTATGCGGCAAGCGTTAGGTACAGTTTGTTCTCTTTACTGATTGCTTCATCGCTGAAGTAGTATCGACGTAGAAAGGCCATGTACTTCACACCAGCATGGACATTGTTCTCCAAGTTTCGAACGTTTTTAATGTTTACGTTTGGGTCGCTGGCAGTACTTGGCAGAATTTGCATGATGCCAACTGCACCTCGACTCGATACTAGATTATTGTTAAATCCAGATTCTTGATAGGCCACTGCGGCGATAAGCAGATAATCAAAATCGTATTTCTCTCCATATTTAGAGAATAAGGAAGAGAGCTTTTCTAATTGCGCGATTTTTTTCGGGTTGAGGGCTTTGTTGAGCCAATTAGTATTATCGATATATTTGCCGTAAATCACATTGCCCAATAAGGTGCCGGATCTTGATGTCTTGATGAATTTATTCACCACTTTCTTCAACTCTGGACTATCGTGCCTCATTGCCCATGCTATCTCACCGCCGGTGCGGAGGGGGATTTTGGTATGAGAGCGAATATCATCCATAAAGCTCATCCACAACTTGGCTTTGTGGCTATCAAGAACGATGGCTTTGACATAGCCATTGTTGAGCATTCCCACCAATTCGTAGTCTTGTAGTGTTTCTTCTATGAAATGCACAACAACAGGTGGTAAGCCTTTCTTATTAAGTTGTTTGTTTAATGCCTGAATGCTCTCGAAGTAACTTGAACTGGCACGTACCCATATTTCCTTGCCGCTTAACTGGTCAAGCTTGGTCATCACAGGTGTTTTTTTGTCGGTGATCACCCACTCTTCAATTCCCGTAATGGCAGGATCACTAAAATCAACCAATTTCTTACGTGCGTCGGTAATGGTGAGGTTCGCAACAACCAGATCTCCCAGCCCTTGTTCTAGGGAAGGAAGCAGCTCATCACGAGATACAGGAATGATTTGAATATTGATCTTAGGTTTGAGTTTGCGTAAATCTTTCTCAAAATGCGCAAGCAACTCAGCGCCAATCCCTTTTGGTTCACCTCCCTCTATGTAATAGAAACCCAAATCGGCAGATACCAACACACGCAAGACGTTCTTCTCTTTAATGACATCGAGATCACCTGTGTAAGGGGGCTGTCTCAGAGGGGACAACTCTAAAGCAAATGCTGATGCTGAGAGTAACAGTAGAAGTCCTGTCCATAGCTTTGATAATGCCATGTTCACATCCATGTTGATGGTGAAGGAGAACCTTAAGCATATGTGTCGCTTAAAAAATCATCAAGGTAATGAATGTGGTAACGAGAAAGGATAAAGCAAAAATAAGGAGGGGGGGGAACAAAACCGCCACAAGCAAAGCTGTGGCGGTTGGTGTTATTTTACTGGGTTAAGCTTTATCAGCTCTTCCGTTCTGGCAATGGCATCTTTTAGTTCCAGTTGCTTGTAAGCTTCTAACTGAATATCCAGTGACTTGCGTGCTGCTTCAGTATCTGGGAATGCTTTTTGAAGTTCTTGGGCACGGTTAATCGCAGCAATCCAAGCTTCACGGCGTAGATAGAAGTCCGCAGTAGCAAGGTCGTAGTTTGCTAAGCGGTTTTTCAGTGCCACCATGCGTTTTTGTGAATCTTCAGCATATGGGCTGTTTGGGTAACGCTCTAGCAGTTTTTTGAAATCATCAAATGCTTTCTTAACTGGCTCTGGATCTCGGTCACTACGGTCAACGTTGAACAAGTCATGCATAAAGTTACGGTCTTGCGCCATGTGGCTCAAACCACGCATGTACAATACCCAGTCCATTTTTTCATGAGTTGGGTTCAAACGCATAAAGCGAGAAATCGTTGCAAGACCTAATGCTAGGTCGTCGTTTTTGTAGTACGCGTAAATAAGGTCAAGTTGTACCTGCTCAGAGTAGGCACCAAACGGGTAACGCGAATCTAAAGCTTCCAATTTCTCAATAGCAGAAAGCCAGTTACCACTTTGAAGCGACGTTTGCGCGTCAGCATACAGTTCAGAAGGTGGCACATCAGGAACGATTTCTTCTTTGCTTGCACAGCCAAACAGAAGGGATACCGCTAAAAGGCCTGTTAAAGTCTGATGTTTCATATCAGGAGTCTGTTCCTTGAATCTAAATATTTCTTAAGCTGCCGTTACTTTCTTTCCAGTAACAGATACAATGACGTGATAGTCTATTTTTCCACAGTCGTGAGCATTAGTCTCACAGTTTTTAAAAAAGTTCGATATGGCTCAGCAGATTGTTTTAACCAACACCGTAAAAGATAGCCAATTAGGTCAACGTTTGGACCAAGCTATCGCCGAATTATTCGCAGACTTTTCTCGCTCTCGCCTGAAAGAATGGCTTCTTGACGGGAAAGTACAAGTGAATGGTGAAGTTGTCACTAAACCTCGCACCAAAGTTATGGGTGGCGAGGAAATTACCTTGCAAGCCGAGCTGGAAGATGAAGAACGCTGGGAAGCGCAAGATATCCCTCTAGATATCGTCTACGAAGATGATGACATCATCGTAATCAATAAGCCTCGTGATTTTGTTGTTCACCCTGGTGCGGGTACTCCAGATGGTACCGTGCTCAACGCGCTATTGCATCATTATCCTGATATTGCAGAAGTACCTCGTGCAGGTATTGTGCACCGTTTGGATAAAGATACGACTGGCCTAATGGTGGTCGCAAAAACCGTTCCGGCGCAAACTCGTCTAGTTCGTGCTCTGCAAAAACGTAACATTACACGTGAATACGAAGCGATTGCTATCGGCCGTATGACAGCAGGCGGTAAAGTGGATAAGCCAATTGGTCGTCACTCTACTAAGCGTACGCTGATGGCTGTAGCTCCTCTGGGTAAGCCAGCAGTAACACACTACCGTGTTGCTGAGCACTTCCGCGAGCATACACGCATTCGTCTTCGTCTAGAAACCGGTCGTACACACCAAATCCGTGTGCACATGTCTTACCTGCAGCATCCGCTATTAGGTGATACCGCTTACGGTGGTCGTGCTCGTATCCCGACAGGTGCTTCAGAAGAAGTGACTGCGATGATTCGTGGCTTTGACCGTCAAGCACTGCACGCGGTAATGCTTCGCTTTGAACATCCTATCACTGGTGAAGAGCTTGAGTTCCATGCTCCAGTGCCTGCGGATATGGTCGTCATGACAGAAGCGTTGCGCAAAGATACAGAAGAATACGGTCTACCAGACGAGTTCTAATATGAAGACAGTTATTCCCAACTGGCCTGCGCCTAAGAATGTAAAAGCTTTTTCCTCTACGAGAGTAGGGGGCTTTTCTTCTGCTCCGTATCAAGGGCTTAACTTAGGTGCACACGTTGGGGATGAACTGTCATTAGTTGAAAAAAACCGCGAATGGTTAGCGCAACAGGCAAATATGCCGACCGCACCTATCTGGTTAAACCAAACTCATTCGACGGTTGTCACTCAAGTGAGTGCTCCGACTTTGCAAGTGCTCGATGCGGATGGCATATATACGTCTTCAAGCAATGTTATCTGTTCTGCTATGACGGCAGATTGTTTACCCGTTTTACTGACCAATATGCAAGGTACCCAAGTTGCTGCGGTGCATGCCGGTTGGCGTGGTTTAGCGAATGGTATCATTGAAAACGCATTAGAGTTGTTTTCTGGTGAGGTAATGGCGTGGCTTGGTCCTGCTATTGGACCAAAAGCATTTGAAGTGGGGGAAGATGTCCTCCAAGCCTTTATGGATTTCGACTCACAAGCTTATCAAGCCTTTACCCCTCGTGATGTTGAAGGAAAGTGGTTAGCCGATATGTCCAAGCTTGCAACTCAGCGTCTTAATAAACTTGGTGTCACTCAAGTATTTTATTCAGGTCTATGTACTTTTCAAGACAAAGATGACTTTTATTCCTATCGCCGTGATGGTGTGACTGGTCGACAAGCCACTTTTATTTGGATTGAAGATTAACTCTGACCAAGCGCAAAGTCGCTATGATGCATAGCTCTATTTTTGCAAAGCTATCTTTATTGATTCACTCCCTTGAAATTCCCCCTTTGCGTATCCATCTTTCTAACTGTCAAAAGAATTCTCTTAAGTTGAGGTTAGGAAGGAAGATATGCGTCTTGATAGATTCACAAGTAAGTTTCAAATCGCTATCTCTGATGCTCAGTCACTGGCGTTAGGGCGCGATCATCAATACATCGAACCAGTCCATCTTATGGTGGCTTTGCTGGATCAAAACGGTAGCCCAATTCGTCCATTGCTAACAATGTTAGATGTCGACGTTACTCAGTTACGTTCAAAGTTGAGCGAGATGTTAGACCGATTGCCAAAAGTAAGCGGTATTGGTGGTGATGTTCAATTGTCTAGTTCAATGGGGACTTTGTTTAACCTGTGTGACAAGGTGGCTCAAAAGCGTCAGGACTCTTACATCTCATCAGAAGTCTTCTTACTTGCTGCAATGGAAGACCGCGGTCCTCTTGGTCAATTGCTTAAAGAGCTCGGCTTAACTGAGCAAAAAGTTAGCCAAGCAATCGAAAAGATCAGAGGTGGTCAAAAGGTCAATGATCCCAATGCAGAAGAGCTTCGCCAAGCCTTGGAAAAGTTCACGATTGACCTTACCGAACGTGCAGAGCAGGGTAAGCTGGATCCTGTGATCGGTCGCGATGATGAAATCCGTCGAACCATTCAAGTACTGCAACGTCGAACTAAAAACAATCCTGTCATTATCGGTGAGCCGGGCGTGGGTAAAACCGCTATTGTGGAAGGTTTGGCGCAGCGCATCATTAATAATGAAGTTCCGGAAGGTCTACGCGGGCGTCGTGTGCTTTCACTAGATATGGGATCGCTCGTAGCAGGAGCGAAATATCGTGGTGAATTCGAAGAACGTTTGAAATCGGTATTGAATGAATTAGCCAAAGAAGAAGGCAACGTTATTCTCTTTATCGATGAATTACATACTATGGTCGGCGCTGGCAAAGGCGAAGGCTCTATGGATGCAGGCAATATGCTTAAACCAGCGTTGGCACGTGGCGAGCTTCACTGTGTCGGTGCAACAACATTGGATGAATATCGTCAGTATATAGAGAAAGATGCCGCACTTGAGCGTCGTTTCCAAAAAGTGCTGGTGGACGAACCTAGTGTTGAAGATACCGTTGCGATTTTGCGTGGTCTAAAAGAGCGCTATGAACTTCATCATCATGTAGAGATTACCGACCCTGCGATTGTCGCAGCGGCCAGTTTGTCACACCGTTATGTGTCAGACCGTCAATTACCGGACAAAGCGATCGACTTAATTGATGAAGCGGCTTCTAGCATTCGTTTGCAGATTGACTCCAAGCCTGAGTCACTAGACAAGCTAGAGCGTAAGATCATTCAGCTTAAAATCGAACAACAAGCATTAAGTAATGAACATGATGAAGCGAGTGAAAAACGTTTAAATGCACTTAATGAAGAGTTGGATGAAAAAGAACGCGAATACGCGGAGCTTGAAGAAGTGTGGAATGCTGAAAAAGCGGCCCTTTCTGGTACACAACATATTAAAGGTGAACTAGAGCAAGCGCGTATGGACATGGATTTTGCTCGCCGCGCAGGTGATTTAAACCGTATGTCTGAATTGCAATACGGTCGTATTCCTGAACTTGAAAAACAACTCGACCTTGCAACTCAAGCTGAGATGCAAGAGATGACGCTACTACGCAATAAGGTGACGGATAACGAGATTGCAGAAGTACTCTCTAAGCAAACGGGTATACCAGTCTCTAAAATGCTCGAAGCAGAAAAAGAGAAACTGCTCCGCATGGAAGAGGTATTGCACAAACGTGTGATTGGTCAGGCAGAGGCGGTAGAAGTGGTATCGAATGCAATCCGCCGTAGTCGAGCAGGATTATCAGATCCAAACAAACCAATTGGTTCCTTCTTATTCTTAGGCCCTACGGGGGTGGGTAAAACGGAATTGTGTAAGACACTCGCGAGCTTTATGTTCGATAGCGAAGATGCAATGGTACGTATCGACATGTCTGAATTCATGGAGAAACATTCTGTGGCAAGGTTAGTTGGTGCGCCTCCGGGTTACGTTGGTTATGAGGAGGGTGGTTATCTAACAGAAGCGGTTCGTCGCAAACCTTATTCTGTCATCCTATTAGATGAAGTAGAAAAGGCGCATCCCGATGTGTTCAATATTTTGCTGCAAGTATTGGATGATGGTCGATTAACTGATGGTCAGGGTAGAACGGTTGATTTCCGTAATACTGTAGTGATCATGACATCGAACTTAGGTTCAGCTCGCATCCAAGAGAACTTTGCTACTCTGGATTACCAAGGCATTAAGAATGAAGTTATGGATGTGGTTAGTAAGCACTTCCGTCCTGAGTTTTTAAACCGTGTTGATGAAAGTGTTGTATTCCATCCGCTTGGTCAAGAGCACATAAAGTCGATTGCTTCTATTCAACTGGAACGTCTAGCTAAACGCTTAGAAGAAAAAGGTTACCAATTGGAGGTATCCGCAAAAGCCCTCGATTTGATTGCTCAAGTTGGTTTTGATCCTGTGTATGGTGCGCGACCTCTAAAACGTGCCATTCAACAAAATGTCGAAAACCCACTAGCGAAATCAATCTTAGCCGGACAAATATTGCCAGATAAGAAAGTACAGCTGATTGTGAACAATGACCAAGTTATCGCTCACCAGTAATTTCACTAATGCAGTGAAAGTGAGATGAAGTTCAAGGTTTAGGGGGCAGTAGCCCCCTTTTTGATGCACTTTTATCGGGTTTTGATTGTTTTCTATACGAATGAACCAAAAAGATAAGTTTTTTTGAAAAATAGGGTTGTGTTCCTAAACGAACTCCCTATAATGCGCCTCCGTTGTCACAGGAAAGCAAACAAAGCGAAGCCGAGATGACAAGGTCAGTGAGTTCGAAAGTAACTCACAGAGAAATAACTTAAAAAAGTGTTTGACACGATAAGTTATCTCGCTAAAATGGCCGTCCACTTTGAAGAGAACTTCAGAGTGTGCTCTTTAAAAATAAGAACCT
>NZ_MDAW01000120.1:0-50683 GCF_002875385.1 Vibrio sp. 10N.222.52.B12
CGGAAAGCCGCGATGAACCATTTAAAAGGGGTTGGTATAGATACCACCCCCTTTCTTTTTGATTGAATCAAAGCGGAGCTCATCAAACTAACGGCTTATTGCACCAATGATTCATCCCACTCGAATCGTGCAAACAATTTTTGCCACGTTTCATCAATACCCGCTTTCATTACGATTTCTTGCTCGGTAAATGGGTGGACAAAACGTAACTCCGACGCGTGCAGCAACAAACGGTGAGAATCAAACTCTGTACGATACAACTTGTTATGCTTACCATCACCATGGCTGGTGTCACCGACGATAGGATGACGTAGGTGGGCCATGTGGCGACGCAGCTGATGCTTACGCCCTGTCTTTGGCTGCATTTCCATCAAGCAATAGCGAGTGGTTGGGAACTTACCTGTTGAATACGGCACCTCAACTTTCGCTAACGGTTTGTAGGCTGTCACTGCATCCTGCGCTTCTTTCTCTTGCGAAGCGAACTTATCGGCAATTTTATCCAGCTCAACTTTTAGCGCGTAATCGAGAACGCCTTCTTCTTCGATCCAGCCGCGAACGATCGCGTGATAGGTTTTCTCCATCTTATGTTCAGCAAACATCGGCATCACTTGCGATGCAACTTCACTCGACAATGCAAACACAAGCACACCAGACGTCGGACGATCCAGACGGTGCAAAGGAAACACATGTTGGCCAATTTGGTCGCGCAGCGTTTGCATCACGAAAACTGTTTCGTGTTTATCTAACCAACTGCGGTGCACCAACATACCTGCAGGCTTATTTACTGCAACAAAGTACTCATCCTGATAAACGATCTCCAATTCCACTGGAGTAACAACTTGTGATGTTTCTTGTTCTGACATTGAGATTACTTACATAGTTCGTCGATGGTTCGGATGGTTACAAGTAGCTCAGCATAATGTGGTTCTTGCTTCCAAGCTTCCGCGAAATACGGTTCGATAGAAAAGCCACGCGGCAAAGGCTGGTTACTTTCCACTAACGCGCGCATACGTGCAATAAAAATCCATTGTAACCACTCATGGGGATGCAGCGTATCAATCGCGAAAGGTTCTGTGCTCTGTAACGCTTCTGTCGTAGGCATGGTTTGTTGCCACAGCTCATAGTGCTGTAATTGCGCTTCAAGTTGTTGAAGTAAGTCGACCAATTGGATGTTTGTTGCCATTAATTCCGTCTCGAACCTTGAATTAGCCGAGAATGATACCATTTCTTGTGAAAAGAACATTAGGATGTCGTATTTAATGGAAAACATTCAAACACTCACCCAGTTGCTTAGCAACAGCCAATGTGAGTATCAAATCTTCGACCTTGGTCGTCGTATCAAGACCATCGATCCACAAGTCTTCGCCGACGTAGAAAAAGGCCAGTGCCCTTACCCATTCCCAATGCAACGTAAAGCGCACCTCGCGATAGCGTATTGGAATGAACAAAAACAACCGTGGATTTGGTTTCTAAAATTTGAGCTGGATGAACGTGGTTTGCTAAAGCAATCCGATATCGGTAACTTCATTAAATACGTTGTAGAGGCGATGGGAACTCGTCTGAATGAGGAAATGTCGGAAGAGCAACAACAAAAGCTTTCTAACAACCCATATACTTTCAAACCCGCTGAAGAGAAGATGGCGGTATTTCATAGCCGAGTTCGCGCTAGTTTAGATTTACCCACCAGCCAGTATTACGAACATACTCAGCACTATTTCACTGGTGGTCTCGGTTGGGAAAACTGGCAAACCGTTGGTCTACAAGGTATTACTGATATGGCCGCACGCCTTGGCCAAGAGCAAAATGCGGTGACACTACGTAAGGCCTTAAACCATCTACCAAACGAACCACGCTACGCTCTGCTTGGTGCTTTAGAACATGTAGAACTGCAAGAGCGCCTAGCACAGCGTATTGCAGAACAAGCACAGCAAGAGATTGAAAGTGATGAGCCTGATCTGTTCCTATTATCTGCGTTAATCCGTGCTCTAGCAGGCGCATCGTCGGAAATTTCACTGCCAGTGTTAAACACAATTTTACAAAGCCCACGTTTAAGTCATCAAGAGGTCTTAATTGGTATCGCAGGCCGCACTTGGCACTTATTGGCTGATGCAAATGTCGCTGAGCAGTTTTTACTGCGCCTTGCTCAAACAGGCAACCAAGCACTCTTCAACCAATTATTTGCCGACTTAGTGATGCTGCCAGAACTAAGAATGGTTCTGCTACCTCTATTACACTCTAGCCCATCGGAAGAGCTAGCGACGGCATTAGTCAAATTACAGCAAGCGACCAAGGGATAATAAAGGATTAGGGATGATTGGTGACTTACTAGCCATTTTAGGACTGTGCTTTTTCTGCTTTTTGTTTTGGCAACAAAGACGCCAATCAGAATTAGCGAAAGCGGCTATTACACGCAAATGCGAGCAACTTGATCTGCAATTGGTCAGCATCGCATTTGGTGCACATAAAATGAAAACGCCAGACGGAATCTGGCGTTGGCATACAGTGTATCAATTTGAGTTCTCATCTCTTGGTGACGATTGCTACCAAGGAGAATTGACGATGATCGGGTTTAGGCCGCTGAACTTTCACCTACCGCCACATCGCTTGTAAATTCCATTTCAAAGTAAGGGCCGTATAGGTCCTTACTTTCTCTTGTCTTTGTAAATCCAAGTTTTTCCAGTACTGCCATGGATGCTTTGTGATGACTATTCACATTTGCTTTGACTTTGTGTAGTCCAAGCTCACGGCACGCCTTCGGGAAAAACGCCTTTAGCGCTTCTGTTGCTAATCCTTTACCCCAATAAGCTTTATCAAAGATAAATCCCAGCTCTGGTTCATGCTCCAGATTCGAAATGAACACGTGTCCCATATAGTCACGGCTGGTACTTTCAAGTACCGCCATACTGTAGACATTCTCATCATCCAGAATCTTCTCAAACAACTGTTTCGCAGAAGACACGGTATGTGGTCCATTCATCTCTGCGCGATTCTTAGCGCAGCAATTTAACATCACGAACTCTAGTTGCAACGACTCATTGTAGGGTAGAAGAAGCATTCTTCTGGTTACTATGGTCACATCTGTTCCTTGATTACAGCAAACTTAATTTATCCGCATAGCAGAAGCTCAAGAGCTATTCATTTGTTATGCGGTACATAACGCCTTTTAGAGAAGCCGAAAGTTAAACCAACTGATTGGAAAGGATATTGATCTGGATTGTTTTTTATTCAGTGTTATGAGGAATTTATAAATTATGTGATATTGACACTTTTAATTATCTGAAATTATGAAAGTGCAAAATAAGAAAGACCCCGACACTAGCGTATCGGGGTCATAGTCTTACTCGCAGCAGTCCGGCTACTAAATAGTGCTCCATGCATCATCCATAATAGTGGCTGATTCCGTCAGCTTAGTCCTTACGTCGCCGTCCTAGCGGTGTCCTTATCATCCTGATAGCTAACAATCCTCGTTAGCGCGCATCACTTGTTCCTTGAGCGGTGTCCATTGCATCTTCCTGATGCTGTCCTTACCTCAATCCTAAGAGGGGTCCATTGTCTATCCTTAGTCATCAACATCCTATTGATGATTGTGTCCTTACAATGTCCTGCGCTCCGTGCTTGATCACTCATCCTGAATAATCAAATCGTCGTCCTGACGATGACCAAATCCTTGGTGCTTTCCTGTTCCATGTCTGCTTCCTGCCGACAAGGTTTAATTTACGCTTTTCCTTGTAAATCACAATCAGCCCAAGATATTCTTTTGTTTGAAAACTTAGTTAAAAAGATGTTAAATCGTTATTTTTCAAAATCTTATGCCAACTAATTTCTTTTGTTCTGACGACGAAATCGTTTTCTCTCACAACCTCTGTGAGAGATCTCGCACAAGGGTCTGCCGAAATTGCCATTCGCTAATTTCAGCGCCTCAACGTATGATGACAGAAGTCATTTTAGTAGGGACAAAATATGTTAACTCAAGACGTCACTAAAGAGCTGGAAGCCGTGATGGAGCAGTTGCAACAGCAAGGTAAAGAGCCAACCGTTGCTCTGGTCAAAGCTCGAATGAAAACGCCTGTGCCTATGCCAGCATTAATCGCAACCATCAAAAGTTGGAAAAGCGCGAATCGCATTCCTAAAGTTGAAGTTGCGGTACAAACACCGAAAGAAGAAGATCGCATCACTGTTCTGGAAAACACGGTAGCTAAACTGGTGGCTCGTGTTGAAGAGCTTGAAGCCAAACTAAATGAGAAAACAGCATGAAATTATGGGTAGATGCAGATGCTTGTCCGAAAGTCATTCGTGAGACTATCGTACGTGCGGCTGAACGAACCGGTGTTGAGTGTACCTTTGTTGCAAACCACGTAGTTCCTGTACCAAAGCGTGCCAATATTCACTCTCTGCAAGTGCCTGCCGGTTTTGATATTGCGGATAACGAAATTGTTCGTCGTGTCGAAGCCAATGATCTGGTGATCACATCAGATATTCCACTTGCAGATGAAGTCATTAGCAAAGGCGCATTGGCACTAAGTTCACGAGGCGAGCTTTACACGAAAGATACTATCAAAGCGCGACTCAATATCCGTGACTTTATGGATACCATGCGATCAAGCGGTATTCAAACGGGAGGGCCAGCAGCGCTGTCTCAAACGGAACGTCGCGAGTTCGCCAATCACCTCGACAGAATCCTCGCAAAACGGTAGGCATTCATTTTTACCCACGAAAATCGTCGCCAGTGAAATGAGAACCTCAAAACTCCGTTCTTTGTTGTTATAACAAGAATGGAGTTTTATTTATGAACGCACGGATCGTCGTCCCCTTTTCATTACTTTTCTTTTCTACGACATTGCTTGCCAGCCAAGAACCCTTTGGCATTGTTGGCGGTAGTATCACCTCTGGCGAAAGCGCTTTTTCCGTCAAAGACACACCTCAGTTGGGTGCGACACCTAACTTGTTCTATTCCGGCCCTATCGGTTTTGTCGATGGTAGCTTAGCAAACTGGCAGGCGTTACCTTATGTGGGGCTATCAGCAAACTGGCGCTTCGCGGAAGTCTCCGATACGTTTGCCGATCTGCCAAACGGCATTGACGATCGTGATGGGAATGGTGAACTTGGTATTACTTTGGGCACTGTTGGCGCAAGATTGACTTATCTGCATGATGTCACCTCAGATCACAATGGTTACGAAGTTCAACTGCATCTCGGCCGGACACTAGAGACTTGGTTACCACCGTTTACCCTCACCCCCTTTCTAGAAGTCGATTACCGAGATAAAAAACTCTCTAACCATCTGTACAGTGTCTCTGCGCGAGAAGCGGCAGCATCAGGGCTAAGAGAATTTAAAGCCAATTCTACTTTTGTTTACCAAGCAGGACTTATTGGTCTTTATGAAGTCACACCATCTTGGATTGCAATCACCAAAGCAGAATTTATTCATCATGACAGTGACAGCACATTGATACAGCGTGATATAGGTTGGTCGTTAGAAGTCGGTCTAACCTATCGTTTCGCAGGTCTTTGAACGAAAAAAGCCTGCGATAAACGCAGGCTTTGATTGAGCTGAGTGAGGTGCCTATTAAGGCGTGTAGTATGTCGCTGCACCAGGACCTACTGGTAGACCGAATACGAATACCCACAGATAGAACAGTACACTCCAACCAACAAGGAAGACAATCGAGTAAGGCAACATGGTCGCGATCAGCGTACCGATACCTAGATTCTTCATGTAGCGCGTTGCTACCGCAAGGATAAGACCGAAGTAGCTCATCATTGGTGTGATGATGTTCGTCGTTGAGTCACCGATACGGTAAGCCGCTTGAATGGTTTCAGGAGCGTAACCGACTAGCATTAACATTGGTACAAAGATTGGTGCTGTTACTGCCCACTGTGCTGATGCTGAACCAATCATCAAGTTGATGAAGCCACACATTAGGATGAAGGCGAAGAACAGCATTGGACCAGTTAGACCAATTTCTTGAAGGAAGCTTGCGCCTGCTACTGCAAACACTTGGCCAAAATTCGTCCACTTAAAGAAAGCAACAAATTGCGCCGCGAAGAATACCAGTACGATGTACATGCCCATTGAAGACATTGACTTCGACATGGCATCAATGACATCACGGTCATTCTTCATCGTACCAACTACGCGACCGTACACAAAACCCGGTACCGCGAAGAAAACAAAGATAAACGCGACGATACTCTTCAAGAATGGAGAGCCCGCTACTGTGCCAGCGTCAGAACGTAGAACACCATCAGTAGGAACAATAGTCCATGCTAGTAGTGCAGACACTGCCAATACTGCGATACCCGCAAGCTTAAGGCCTTTTTTCTCTACGTCAGTTAGACCGCCCATCTTGTCTTGAGACAAGTCTTCAGCCGCTTCTTCGTCATTATATTTACCAAGTTTTGGTTCAACGATTTTCTCAGTAACAAATGCACCGGTAATCGCGATGAAGAAGGTAGAAACAAACATGAAGTACCAGTTTACTTCTGGACCAACAGAGTAAGTTGGGTCAATCATCTGTGCTGCTGTTTCAGTGATGCCTGATAGCAGTGGATCAACCGTACCGATAAGTAGGTTTGCAGAGTAGCCGCCCGACACACCAGCAAATGCAGCGGCAAGGCCAGCTAGTGGATGACGACCTAATGAGTGGAACAACATTGCTGCCAGTGGAATCAGTACCACGTAACCAAGCTCAGAAGCCGTGTTTGAAATGATACCAGCGAAAACAACGGTTACAGTAACCATGCGCTGAGAAGCGCCCATTACTAGGCCACGCATTGCAGCAGAAAGTAGACCAGAATGTTCTGCAATGGCAACACCAAGCATCGCAACCAAGACGGTACCTAACGGTGCGAAGCCAACAAAGTTTTTCACTAGATTTGTAACAATCAGCTGTAAGCCTTCAGCATTTAGCAAGCTTACGACTTGAATCATACCATCAGCAGCACGGCCAGGCGCACCCTCTGGGCGCGGATCGACAACGGAAACTTCAAAGTAACCAGCGATACCCGACATAACTAGGATTGCAAGACAGAAAATGGCGAAAAGTGTGATTGGGTGGGGTAAAAGGTTCCCCAAATATTCAACTGTATCTAGAAAACGCGTGAACAGCGGCTTCTTTGGTGAGTTTTGTTTCATTGAAGCAGATGAACTCATCTGTTCCCTCCTTGTATTTATTCCTGCGCATTTGTGACAAAAATGTCATAAAGCTTGCGCAGGGTACTCGACACAAGGGTTAAGTGAAAGTTCAAAACGTTACAGAATGTAACTCAAAGGCGGATTTATGACCCATTATCGATAAAAATATAGTTATATCACCCACATACAGATCATAAATCAGAATTATAAGTCACAACATCCCATAAATCGACACGATATTTATGGTTATTTCTGCACCGCCTTAAAGCGTGGGTTCGTTTTGCAAATAACGTATAAACGCCCTCTTCTTTTTACGATCTGACAATCTGGGTGACGGCTTTTTGCGCTCTTTAATGACTTAACAACCTTCATTTTTTACTCCTTATCTTTATTGAATTGACCAAAGCGGCGATTGAAGTTCGCAATACGACCTTCAGCTTGTACGACACGTTGCTTGCCTGTGTAAAACGGGTGAGAGGCAGATGACACATCCAGTGTGAAATATGGGTAAGTCTTGCCGTCTTTCCATTCAATGGTGCGATCAGTCTGTAGTGTCGAACCAACAACAAAGTATTCGTCTACGCTGGTGTCATGAAATACTACAGGACGGTATTCAGGGTGAATGCCTGGTTTCATACTAAAATTTCCCTCTTGAAGAATTGTTATAATATAACATATCAATTAGGAATCATTCTCAACAAAAAAGCAAGCGGAATTTTGTGGTACTTTAGTTTTCATCTTCCATGTATAAGACACCATATTCATGTATTCCATTGAGCCTATTGGCGTAATTGAAAGCCCATATAAAGAGAAGTTTGCGGTCCCTCGACAACCTCGCTTGGTGCCTGCGGCGCATTCACGTGTCAAACTTCAAGGCGCAGCAAATAGTCCAGAAGCCCTTCGTGGTTTAGAGCAGTTTTCTCATGTATGGCTACTGTTTTTGTTTGATCAGAACTTAGAAGCGGGATGGAAGCCCACCGTGCGTCCGCCTCGTTTAGGAGGCAATGAACGTGTTGGCGTCTTTGCGTCACGTTCTACTTTCCGTCCCAATGGCATTGGCATGTCGGCAGTGGAAGTCAAAGGTATTAGCAAGAAAGGCGATCAGATCTATTTGGATCTTGGTAACGTAGACTTGGTCGATGGCACGCCAATTGTTGATATCAAACCATACATCCCCTACTCAGATTCTATTACAGAGGCACAAGGTGGCTACGCAGAAGACGAACCCGAAACATCTCAGATCGGCTTTTCTTCAGCTGCACTAGCGGCACTCAAAAAGCGCAGCGATACTGAGTATGTCAAAACAGTGATCGAGCAGGTTCTGGCACAAGATCCTCGTCCGGCTTACAAGAAAAACAAGCCTGACAGTAAGGAATATGCGGTAAATTTGTTCGATCTGAACGTTAAGTTCACGGTTAGCGATAACTTAATAACAGTTACTGCGATTGAAAGCTTTTGACAAAGGCATTTGGCTGATATTATAAGCGGCTAACAATTTTCCCTTTGTGGGACCTCATGCTCCTGTCCATTCTGGCTTGAGTATCTAACTTTAATAAACGGATAAATTTAATGCGTACCAGTAATTATCTTCTTTCTACTCTGAAGGAGACTCCAAACGACGCAGAAGTAGTGAGCCACCAGCTCATGCTACGCGCGGGTATGATCCGTAAGCTGGCTTCAGGTCTATACACCTGGCTGCCTACTGGTCTACGTGTGCTGCGTAAAGTCGAAAACATCGTTCGTCAAGAAATCGACAATGCAGGTGCAGTCGAAACTTTGATGCCCGTTGTTCAGCCGTTTGAACTATGGGAAGAGACAGGTCGTTCTGAGAAGATGGGTCCTGAGCTACTTCGCTTTACTGACCGTCATACTCGTCCGTTTGTTCTTAGCCCTACAGCTGAAGAAGTGATCACTAGCCTTGTGCGTAACGAAGTGAGCTCTTACAAACAGCTTCCGCTAAACCTGTACCAAATCCAGACTAAATTCCGTGATGAACGTCGTCCACGTTTCGGCGTAATGCGTGCACGTGAATTCTGCATGATGGATGCATACAGCTTCGACATCGACAAAGAAGGTCTAGAGAAATCTTACCAAGCGATGCACGACGCTTACTGTAAAGCATTCGATCGCATGGGTCTTGAGTACCGTCCAGTACTTGCTGACTCTGGCGCTATCGGTGGTAGTGGTTCTCAAGAGTTCCACGTACTTGCTGAAAGCGGCGAAGACCTAATCGCATTCTCTACTGAGTCTGATTACGCAGCGAACATCGAAAAAGCAGAAGCGGCAGCACCTGCAGGTGAGCGCGCTGAGCCAACTCAAGAGATGACGTTGGTTGATACGCCAAACGCGAAAACAATCGCGGAGCTTGTAGAGCAACACGGTCTAGCAATCGAGAAGACAGTAAAAACTCTATTCGTTAAAGCCTCTGATGAAGTAGATGCTGACATCATTGCTCTTATCGTTCGTGGTGACCACGAGCTAAACGAAGTGAAAGCAGAAAACCTACCTCAAGTTGCTTCTCCATTAGAGATGGCATCAGAAGAGGAAATGCGTGCACTGATCGGTGCTGGCGCTGGTTCTCTAGGCCCTGTTGGTCTTGAACTGCCATTCATCGTTGACCGCTCTGTTGCTGTAATGAGCGACTTCGGCGCAGGTGCAAACATCGACGGCAAACACTACTTCGGTATCAACTGGGGCCGTGACGTTGAATTAGGCCAAGTTGAAGATCTACGTAACGTAGTAGAAGGCGATCCAAGCCCATGTGGTCAAGGTACGCTAATGCTTAAACGTGGTATCGAAGTTGGTCACATCTTCCAACTAGGTAATGTTTACTCTCAAGCGATGAACTGTGGCGTTCTTGGTCCTGACGGTAAAAACGTTATCCTAGAAATGGGTTGTTACGGTATCGGTGTATCTCGTGTTGTTGCTTCTGCAATCGAGCAAAACCACGACAAATACGGCATCATTTGGCCAGACGCACTAGCGCCTTTCCAAGTGGCTATCGTGCCAATGAACATGCACAAGTCTGAAGAAGTGAAAGAAGCGGCTGAGAAGCTGTACGCTGAACTGACGGCTATGGGTATCGAAGTACTATTCGATGACCGTAAAGAGCGCCCAGGCGTGATGTTCTCTGATATGGAACTTATCGGCATTCCTCACACTATCGTGATCGGTGATCGTTCAATGAAAGAAGGCAACTTCGAGTACAAGAACCGCCGCTCTGGTGAGAAAACAGCGATTGCTATGGCAGACATCGTTGAACACATTAAAGCTCAACTGCAATAAGCTGCAATAAGCACATTGTGCTGAATACAGAGTGATAAAAAGGGTTGGCTTCGGTCAGCCCTTTTTTACGTCTGTTTTTTAAGCCTTTTGGCCCTACCTAATATTGGCGCTGTTAATCTTTGGTTCAGACTCATCACCTTACACTGGATTCAATCTAGTAAGGAGGTCATTCATGGATCTAAAAAGTCTTCTTAACCAAGCGCTCAAATCAGACCTAATCAAGCAAGGTACCGATGCGATTGGTAAACAAACCAGCAATATCAAATCCTCATCAAGCTCTAGCCAACTGAAAACACTTGGTGCCGGCGCGATTGGTGGCGGTCTTATCGGCATGTTAATGGGCTCTAAAAAGAGCAAAAAGATGACCAAGAAAGTCGGTACAGGCGCACTCAAAGTCGGTGGCGCAGCGGCATTAGGTGCTCTGGCTTACAAAGTCTACAATGATTGGCAAGCGAAGCAGGACACACAGGGCGTCAACGAAAGCTTCGATCCTGATGACAACAAACATGCAAAACTGATCCTTAAAGCCATGATTGGTGCAGCCAAAGCCGATGGCCACGTCGATGAACAAGAAATGGCTCGCATCGAACAAGCACTGACAGAAATGGGCGCAGATGATCATGTAAGACAGTTGGTTCATCAAGAACTGCACAAGCCGCTCGATCCAGCAGAAATCGCGCGTTTAGCAACGTCGCCACAACAGGCATCAGAAATTTATCTGGCGTCGTTGATTGTGGCCGATGAGCAAAACTTTATGGAGAAAACGTATTTGCAGGAGCTTGCGAAGCAACTCAACCTTTCTCCAGAGGTCACTTATCAGTTAGAAGCACAATTACAGTGATGAATGTTTGCTCAAGTTGCGTGTTAACTTGAGCCAAAACAATTCTCTGCTTTGAGTTTCAAAACGGCTATGTGTATATTTGAGAGCAGTTATCATTTCTTAAGGATTTAGCCATGCAAGTATACGGCTGTTGTGAATTAGTTCGTGAGCTTTACGCTCAAATCGGTAGTGGCGATCAAGGCTACATTCCTCAAGCGATCTCGTGTGCAGTAAAAGCGTTAAACGACATCGCTGCCGACGAATCCCTACCAAAAGAAGCTCGTGAAAAAGCCGCGTTTGCAGCAGCAAACCTGCTGATTTCAGATTTTGAGGATAAGTAATGAATCTGGCAAATTTTGAGTCCATGGATCCAATCATGTTAATGAGCATCGTCAATATGAAGCTGCGTGACGACTTTGCCGGTGATCTGGATAAGTTGGTCGTATTTTTTGATATCGACCGTGCTGCGCTTGAAGCAAAGCTGGCGACGGCAGGTTTCGATTTCTTACCTGATGCAGGTCAGTTCCGTTAATCGTGAGCCGAGACGGATAGCAAAAACACGAATAGAAAAAAGGGCTTGATGCATTCATCAAGCCCTTTTCTTTTATGTTTTGAGTCAGCTTATTAGCCGAACGAAGCCCAGATAACAGTCGCCACGAGAATCGGACAAACAAACTTCACGTATGCAGGCCACAACTTACCAAACCAACCTTGGGTGAACTCAGGACAACCTTGTTCAAGCTCTTTGATTTTCGAGTGACGATTCCATACCCAACCACCAAACAGACAGAACAACAGTGCTGCCATAGGTTGTAAGTATTGCGTCGCGATAGTCGCAACCATGCCAAATAGTGCACCGAAGTTAAATACGATAACCACACTGAACAGCGCAATCAGGCCACCCAATACCCAGCTTGTCGTGCTGCGTTTAGTGTTGAATCGCTCACCAACCAGAGCAACCGGACATTCAAGCATCGAGATAGATGACGTCAGTGCTGCAATCGTCAGCAGTAAGAAGAACACGATTGAGAACAGTTGGCCAAGCAAACCTAAGCTATCAAACATCAGCGGTAGAACTGTAAATACCAATGTATCTGAACTTAATAGCGAACCATCTTCTGCATAGATTTGAACGCCTTTTTGCATCGCAACGAACATTGCTGGCATCACCACTAGACCAGCAATAAAGGCAACTGCGGTATCGACCATAGTCACGTTCATCGCCATCTTCGGCAGGTTCTCTTTCTTACTTAGGTAAGAGCCATAGATAAGCATCGAACAGCCACCGATGGTCAGTGAGAAGAAGCCTTGGCCCATTGCGGCAAGGATAAGTTTGCGATCCCATACTTTCTCGAAATCAGGCACTAGGTAGTGCTTCAAACCTTCCATCGCACCGTTTTGCGTCATGATGTAGATGAACAGCAAACCGAACAGAACAAACAGTGCTGGCATTAAACGTGTTGACCACTTCTCAATGCCCTGCTTCACGCCGCCTTGTACGATCAAAATGGTTAATACATAAAATGTAATCGTACCAAACAAGTTGCGTTCAACGCTGAAGCCTTTCAACCATTGTGTCGCCGCTTCCATACCCATGATGTCGGTCACTGCGCCCAACATAAAGCAGATCAACCAACCGCCTACAATCGAGTAAAACGCCAAAACCGCACTTGGCACACTCAGACCAATCCAACCAACTAGGCCGCCAAGCTTCTTGCCCACAGGGTTGTCTGTTAGAGAACGCATGCTGTCTACTGGGTTTGCTTGACCATGACGACCGATCGCCATTTCAACCACCAGCATTGGGAATGCAACGATAAGAATCATCACCAAGTACACCAACAAGAAGGCACCACCGCCGTTACTTGCTGCTTGGGTAGGAAAGCCCCAAATGTTACCTAGACCCACTGCAGCACCTGCTGCCGCTAAGATGAATCCAAGGCGTGAGCCAAAATGCTCACGAGGCTGAGAAGAAGTTTGTTGTGTCATACCACTCACACAAAATATCAATGAACTAGCTGACTAGTACATTATAGCAATACCTTCTACTCAACAAGAGTCATTAGGTTAATTACTCGACAATCAGATCAATTAGCAGACATTCAGTTTGTAAATTTCCACGTACATCTCATATTCGCCAAGTATCGTTTTTTGTCTTTTTGATGAATTTATAAATCAGCGTGAAGTGAGCCGAAAAATAATGAGCCGAGTTGTAAAGTACGAATAGTTCAACGTGATTTCGTGTTGAAAAGTGAAACATAACGCTTCGAATTTCTCTCCTGATGTCTATTTATCAACTAGTTATCTAATTAGTTCAACAGAACATCTTGTAACTCAAGGAGAGAAAAATGAAGGTCACGCTACTGCATGGTGCGGTCATCGCGGCACTCAGTGTCAGCTACCAAGCTCAAGCTTATAACTGCCAAAATTTATCAGCATGGGATGGTACCACCGTTTATAACTCTGGCGATCAAGTACGGACCCAAGGCGCAGCTTATGAAGCGGCCTATTGGACCCAAGGCAATAATCCGGTAAACAACTCGGGACCATGGGAGGCTTGGAAAGGCCTTGGGCAATGTGATGGTGGCGGTACAAACCTACCTCCAACAGTCTCATTCTCTTCTCCAACCGATAACGCACAGATACCAGAAGGCAGCGTAATAACGCTATTAGCCAATGCTGCTGATGAAGATGGGCAAGTGGCTCAAGTAAAGTTCCTTGCTGGGAATCAAACTGTTGCAATGGTAAGCCAAGCCCCTTTCCAAGCTAACTGGACAGCAGTAGAGGGTGTCTCTCAGTTAACGGCAATCGCCACCGACAACGAAGGTGCGGTAACCACAACCAATGTTTCTATCTTCGTTCAACCACAAACCGAATTGCCACCTCCAACCGTTTCTCTAACGAGCCCAACAGGTACAGAAACACCAAGTGTAGGTGACACTATTTCGGTAACGGCCGATGCAGCAGACAGCGATGGTTTAGTCACCCAAGTTGAGTTCTTCGTAAACAACCAATCCGTGGCTGTCGATACTGCGGCTCCATATGAATATGTCTGGACGGCGGCAGTCGGTACTCATACCTTCAAAGCGCAAGCAACCGATGATTCGAACCTGTCAACCATGAGCCAAGAAGTCTCGCTCGTCGTCAGCGACTCTAGTTCTGGCGGTTGTGCAGACGCCGTGCCTTATGTGGCAGGTAACCGCTATGAAGCAGGTGCACTCGTCTCTAATCTCAACCAGAAATATCGCTGTGATGTTGCAGGCTGGTGTTCTTCTGATGCAGCCTGGGCTTATGAGCCGGGTGAAGGTTTGTACTGGCAGGATGCATGGACTGGGCTAGGAGCCTGTTCGACACCGCCTCAAGTCGCTATCACCGCACCAAGCGAAGGCCAAGTATTACTCGCAGGCGACAATGTTGAAGTCTCGGCGGATGCCAGCGATGCAGACGGTAACGTGACTCAAGTGGAGCTCTTCGCCAATGGCACCAGTTTAGGTGTGGTTGCTCAAGCACCATACTCAGTCTTGTGGAATACAACGCTAATTGGTACCAATCAACTTAAAGCCGTTGCAACAGACAACGATAACAACACGTCCGAGTCTGTCGTTAACGTGACTGTGAGTGACCAAGATTTGGTGATTTCATTGACGTCACCGAGTACAGGTCAAACCGTCGGTTTAGGTAAAAATCTCGTTCTAAGCGCGGATGCAACCTCACTAACCTCTGGCGTGAAACACGTCGACTTTATGGTGAACGGTGCAATTGTCGCAACCGACACGACAGCACCTTACTCGGCGAACTGGACACCTGCCGCGATTGGTAGCTTTACGGTAAGCGCTCAAGCCACCGATCTTGCAGGTACAACAGCGCTTTCTGATGCGGCATCGATTACGGTTGTTGAACAAACTGAGAAACGTCATAAGTTGATTGGCTACTGGCACAACTTCGTGAACGGTGCAGGCTGTCCTATCCGCCTCGCCGACATGTCTGATGCATGGGATGTGATTGATATTGCCTTTGCAGAAAACGACCGTAACAGCGATGGTACGGTGCACTTCAACCTGTACTCTGGTGACATCTACAGTGATTGTCCTGCGCTAGACCCAACTCAATTCAAGCAAGACATGGCCGCACTGCAAGCTAAAGGTAAGAAGTTCGTTCTGTCTCTTGGTGGCGCAGAAGGCACGATTACACTCAACACAGACCAAGATGAAGCAAACTTCGTATCGAGCCTAACCGCATTGATTGCCGAATGGGGCTTCGATGGTTTGGATGTGGATCTAGAAAGTGGCTCTAATCTGCTGCATGGTTCGCAAATCCAAGCACGTTTAGGTGGTGCTTTGTTGCAAATCGAGCAGAACATGGGCGGTGATATGTACCTAACCATGGCACCTGAGCATCCTTACGTACAAGGTGGCTACATTGCTTATAGCGGTATTTGGGGCGCATACATTCCTGTGATTAACGAAACACGCAGCACACTCGACCTGCTACACGTTCAGTTATACAACAACGGTGGCTTGCCAAACCCTTACTTACCAGGATCGGCACCAGAAGGCTCAGTGGATATGATGGTGGCGCAATCTAAGATGTTGATTGAAGGCTTTGAATTAGCAGACGGCACCATGTTTGAGCCACTGCGTGATGACCAAGTCGCGATTGGCTTGCCGTCGGGTCCAAGTTCAGCTAACTCAGGTCAGGCGCCAACACAGAACATCCTAGACGCATTAGATTGCTTAACCAAAGGCACTTCATGTGGCACAGTGAAACCAGCATTCAACTACCCGAACTACGCTGGTGTGATGACATGGTCAATCAATTGGGATGAACACGATGGCTTTAACTTCTCGAAACCAGTGGGCGATAAGTTAACTCAGATGAATGCGGAATAACTCGTATAGATACTGAATAGTACCCATGTAAAAAGAGCGCCGATAACAGGCGCTCTTTGTTATTTGTGTTTCGCGAATTAAATCGTGAAGACTTGGTAATCTTTTAACACTGGGATCTTCTTCAGCAGATCTTGCTCTTCACCTGCCATATCATCCAGTGATTCACACAAATCTTCCGCTTGTTTTTCGACGTCTTTCGAATGCTCAGCTAAGCGTTCTTGTACCTTGGCTTGCAGTTCCGTCATGCTTTCAGACAGCGCAGTCAAGTTCAAACCACCGTCTTCTTTCATCTTGGCAGACAAAGCGTCAAATGCGCTGGTTAGGAATTCTTTGTTAAAGATTTCTTGTGCCTTTTCGAAGTCTTGTGACCATGATTCTGTCATCGAGTCAAAACTGTCAGCAGGCAGAATAAAATCACCGTCTTTGTAGTAACGGGCTTCTACATCGGCAAAGAAATCCTTTACCGCAACCTTAACGTTATCAAACGAATCAGGCGCATCAAGGCTTACTGCGATATCATCGATGATGTCATTTGCTAGGGCTAAGCCATCACTCGCGAGCTGTTTCGCTTGCGGAATATAAGCATTCATCTTCTCGCGGTAACTTTCAATTGCCGCTTTTTGATCATCATCTAGCTCGATCATTTCACCTTTGATGAACAGGTTATTGTCTTCATCGACGACCGCTTTTTCACCATTGGCATGTACGATTTCTAAGTTCTGACCATCCATACGAACTTCGTTGTTAATATCAACGCGACACTGAGCTGCGTAGCCACTGGCACTGATAGTCAACAAGGAGAGCGTGAGCAGTTTCTTCATTACTTTCTCTTTTTCATGATTATTCTGTTTAACTATAACAGCCACCTATGGGTGGGATGTCAGCAAATCGTCACGACTTCATAACAAGTTGTTTTATCGCCAATTTTCATCTCTACGTCCTCCCCTTCTTCTTTACCCATCAAAGCACGACCAAGAGGGGATTTAGGGGTAAGTACAAACACCTCTTTGCCTTGCCATTCGACAGTCAGTCCGCCCGAGCGAGGGCCGATAAAGAAGGCTTTTTCAACATCGTTCTCGTCCACTAATTCCACATAAGCACCAACCGCGATACGAGCATCAACAAAATCACGCAACACAAGAGTGCGGTACTGGCGAAGCTCTTCTTCACTTTCTTGTACGCGCATTGCCTGTCCATGCGCAAGATAAGATGCCTCAAGTGCTAGCGTATCGTATTTATGCTCAGGGACAGTTTCTTCATCTGTCGCAGCGTCAATAGCTCGCTGTGTAGAGGCGTGAGCAACTTGCAGCTTCTCTTCTAAGTGTTGAATGATAATTTGGACTAAGTCAGCTTTGTTCATACTTTTAGGGCGCGCATTAAGCATTTAGAATGTGGTAATTTAAAGAATCGTTTTCTGCGACAGTTTACCATCAAATAGAGGTTTCCCTATTATGCAAAGTGACCCACTTCAGCAAACACTTCAGTCTGTGTTTGGTTTTGATTCTTTACGATCAGGACAGCAACCCGTCATTGAAGCTGTGATGAGTGGTCATTCCGCTGCCGCAATCTTTCCGACTGGCTCAGGTAAATCACTGTGTTACCAACTGCCCGCGACTTTGCTACCCAATCTAACGTTAGTGATCTCGCCGCTTTTGGCTTTAATGAAAGACCAATTAAGCTTTTTACAAAGTCGAGGGATTCCTGCGGCATCAGTGGACAGCAGCCAAAGTCGCGAAGAAACTCAACAAGTAATGGCGGGCGTAAAAAGTGGCAAGATTAAAATCTTGATGATCTCGGTTGAACGCTTGAAGAACGAGCGCTTTCGAGAGTTTATTCGTCAAATTCCTATCTCTTTAATGGTGGTCGATGAAGCGCACTGTATCTCTGAATGGGGCCACAACTTCCGCCCTGATTACCTCAAACTTCCGCAATATCAGCAAGACCTCAACATCAAACAATCTCTATTGTTAACCGCCACTGCAACCCCTGCGGTTATTGAAGATATGCAGAAGAAGTTCAATATCGCGAGTGAACACATTACAGTGACTGGCTTTTATCGCCCTAACCTTAATATCTCCGTTATTCCTTGTGAAGAAGCGAATAAGCCCACTCAACTTGGCGATCTTATTACGGCTGCACCAAAACTTCCGACCATCGTCTACGTGACACAGCAGCAAACCGCCGAGCAAGTGGCAAAGTCTTTGATCCATTTAGGCGTCAATGCACATGCTTACCACGCTGGCATGAAAAGCGAAATCCGCGAACAGATTCAACATCAATTTATGGCGTCACAAATTGACTGCATTGTCGCGACCATCGCGTTTGGTATGGGAGTCGATAAATCCGACATTCGCCGAGTAATTCACTTTGACTTACCTAAGTCAATCGAGAACTACGCGCAAGAAATTGGACGTGCAGGGCGTGATGGCGAGCGTTCAGAATGCATTTTACTTGGGAATACTTCGGGCTTAACCGTCCTAGAAAACTTTGTGTTTGGTGATACCCCAGAACCGAGCTCAATTCATTATGTGTTGGAGCAAATTCGCGAGCATGCTCCTCAATGGGAAGTAATGGCTTTGCGTTTATCTCGAGACAGTAACATTCGTCAATTGCCATTAAAGACACTGCTAGTTTATTTGGAACTCGCCCAAGTTATTACCGCAAAATACAGTTATTTTGCTGAATATCGCTTCAAGTTTTTGCAAGATCAGCAATTCATTCTCAACCAATTTCACGGTGAACGTCGCCAGTTTATTGAGGCTATTTTTACCTGTTCGACAAGGGCCAAAGTTTGGTGTCAGGTTGATTTGGAAGCGCTGTGGATGCATTACCAATCGGAGAGAAGTCGAGTGGTTGCGGCTTTGGATTACTTCCATCAAAACGGCTGGATTGAGCTGGAAAGCAAACAACTAACAGATGTGTATTCTGTCCTTCCAGAAACTCAAAGCCAAGACGGACTCGCTCAGCATTTGGTTGAATTATTTCAATCCAAAGAACGCAAGGATATTGAACGTATCCATACCATGCTGAATTTATTCCAATCTGACGATTGCTTGAGTCATCAACTGGCCCATTACTTCGCTGATCACAATGCACCGACGCAATGTGGTCACTGCTCAGTATGTCGCGGGCACGTCGCTACGTTTCCAAGCTCTCAAAATGAAATACCTGAACTCACTCACCTATCAGCATGGATTAACGAATTCATCCAACTATCACCTACCGCCGTCAGTAATGCAGCGGTTTCTCGCTTTTTATGTGGCATTAGTACGCCACTTATCACTCAGTTAAAAGCGAGCAAACTGCAAGGTTATGGAGCAATGGCGAATGTCTCTTTCGAGCAAGTATTGAAACAAGTGGAAATCGCTCGATCCTAGAAAAAGCTCAATTGACGAGCTTGTGCTTCGGGCTTGAGCATCACACTCAAGCCCAGTAAACGAATTTCTCGACCATTTTGGCGCTTAAGAATATCACGCAGCAGCACCTTGAAATCCTCTAGTTCCAACTGGGGATGAATGTGCTCAATCGTCGTAAGCTGAAAGTCAGCAAACTTGAGCTTGATGCCTTGCTTGATGATCGATTTATCTGGATTGGCTTTCTCTAGCCGTTTTTCTAATTCTGGGTAGAGTTTTTCTTCTATTACTTTCCAGCATTCATCGTAAGTCGAGATGTTCTCGCTAAACGTACGCTCAACACCAACTGATTTACGTTCACGCTCTACCACTACTTCACGATCGTCAATACCGTGACTGCGTTTCCATAACGAAGCACCTTGACGCCCGAACTGACGCAGCAGTTCACGATAGTCACTGTTTTTAATATC
This sequence comes from Vibrio sp. 10N.222.52.B12, assembly GCF_002875385.1. Lineage (NCBI taxonomy): Bacteria > Pseudomonadati > Pseudomonadota > Gammaproteobacteria > Vibrionales > Vibrionaceae > Vibrio > Vibrio sp. 10N.222.52.B12. Next base: position 19,953 of record NZ_MDAW01000120.1, read on the forward strand.
TTCACATAAGTAGAACCCAGCTTGATGAAGTTTCTCCAAACTGACTTTGCCTACTCCAGGAATTTTTTCGAGTGGAAGTTTGTCCACCACCTCCTGAACTTTATCCGGCGGGATCACAAACTGACCGTTTGGCTTATTCATGTCAGAGGCTACTTTGGCAAGAAACTTAATCGGTGCGATGCCCGCTGATGCGGTCAATCCCAGTTCAACATGTATATCGTGGCGAATCGATTCGGCAATTAAAGTTGCAGAGCCTCGACATGCTGATGAGTCCGTGACATCGAGATAAGCTTCGTCTAAAGAGAGAGGCTCGATGATTTGCGTGTAACGCTCAAAGATGGCACGAATCTGCTGAGAAACTTGTTTATACACGTGCATGCGCCCCGGAACCACAAGCAGGTTCGGACATAGTTGTAATGCTCTTGCGGTTGGCATTGCACTGCGTACACCAAACTTACGTGCTTCGTAATTGCACGTGCTGATAACGCCTCTCTGCTTTTCATGCCCACCAACCGCAAGGGCGACTCCCCGATAATTTGGGTTATCGCGCATCTCAACGGCAGCATAGAAACAATCCATATCAACGTGAATTATTTTTCTTATTCTTTCAAGCACGATCTACACACAAAACAAACACTGTTTAAAAAAACAGTATAGCCATAAATAGCCGCTTTGAAAATAGTGTTATTTGGAGTCAATAATCTGAATTATTGATAGCACTGTATTCACATTTCGTTATTATTGATGCAAGTAACACTAAAAGTAGGGACACTTCTTTGAGTAAGAAAATACTGGTTGTCGAAGACAGTCGCGCCTTCAGAAACTATTTGCATCAAATCTTAAGCCAGGCTGGTTATGAAGTGCTTGCCGTAGAGAGTTTTGAAGAAGCTAAATCCTTTTTGATGAATGAACATGACTTATTATGTGCCATTCTCGACTATTGTTTGCCGGACGCACAGGATGGAGAGATCATCGACCTCCTCCTTGCTTGTAAGCATAAGGTCATTGTGCTGACAGCCATGTTTCAGGAAGATATTCGAGAGCAAATGTTGGCAAAAGGTGTATTGGACTACATCCTGAAAGACAGCATGGCATCTGTCTCTTATCTTCTGCCATTGCTTAAGCGCTTGACCAATAACCAGCACCACAAATGTTTGGTTGTTGATGATTCGATGACCGTTCGTCACCATGTTGTTCAGCTATTAGAACATCAATACATTCAAACGCTTCAAGCCGAAAATGGACAAAAAGCCATTGAGCTCATTGAGCAAAATCCCGACATCACCTTAGTTTTGACAGATCATGACATGCCGGTAAAAGACGGCATCACTATGATCCGAGAACTGCGCCAAAAGCTGGATAAAAACCAACTGGCTATCCTAGGCATCTCTGGCAGTGACGACCACACCATGACCGCACGCTTTCTGAAGGCTGGCGCTAACGACTTTTTATATAAACCCTTCAACCAAGAAGAATTTTTCTGTCGCGTCCATCAAATCTTAGACATGAAAGAAGCGACTACCGAATTGTTCCGGATGGCCAACCAAGATTCATTAACTGGCTTATGGAATCGTCGATTTTTGTTTGGTCAAGCTTGTTGCGGGTGTGAACAGCGCAACATCGCGATGCTAGATATCGATTTCTTCAAAAAGGTGAATGATAATTACGGGCACGACGGGGGGGATGCAGCCTTGGTGATGGTAGCGAATATCCTGAAGATCTATTTCCCAGAAGACGTGATTGCACGCTTTGGTGGTGAAGAGTTCTGTATACAATCTTGTGGCAGTTATGATGAATTCGTCAATCGACTGGAACAAATGCGTCAACGTGTAGAGAAAACACCCGTACCTTATCAGGACGAGAGTATTCAAGTAACGATTAGCGTTGGAGTATCAAACATCGACGGCAACCTTGACCAACAGATTAAGGTAGCGGACGACCGGCTGTATCAAGCAAAAGGGAATGGCCGAAATCAGACCATTTACCAGTAACGAACATTCACTGCTCAGAAAAAATAAAACCCAGCGCGAAGCTGGGTTTTTCTGTCTAGGATTCACATATTAAGCAATGCGATCTTTTTCCCATGCAGCAAGTTTTTCAACACGTAGTGCTTCACGAGCTTCACGCTTTTTACGTGCATCACATGGTTCAGGACAGTTACATACCTTCTCGATGCCTACCGCACCAAGACCACCACAACTGCCTTTCACTACCTTCTTCTGGAAGATGTAGCCAACTGCCATCGCGGCAATCACCGCAACAAAGACAGCAAAAGTAATTAGAAATGTACTCATTGGGACATGCTCACTAAGTTGTTATTTCTTCATGAACGGCTTGTATGCTTCCGAAGCCAGTTCTTTAAAACCATCGTCCGTTTTCACAATCATGAAAACTGGGATGTTATTTTCATTCGCGATTTCCATGCCTTTGTCTTCACCTAGCACCATAATACCAGTAGCAAGGCCATCAGCTGTCATCGACGACTTATCCAGTACCGTTACAGACACTACCTTATGATGAATAGGTTTGCCTGTTTGAGGATTGATGATATGAGAGTATCGCACACCATTGCTCTCAAAGTAATTACGATAGTCACCGCTTGTTGCAATTGCCATATCACCAGGCTCAATAATTTCTTGGATTGAGCGCTCATCAATAGTTGGCTTTTCAATCGCGATGCGCCATGGCACACCTTCGCGGTTAAGGCCTTTCAAGCGCATCTCACCACCAACTTCCACCATATAGTTGTGAATGCCTTGAGAGTGCAAGTAATCGGCTACTACATCCACCCCCCAACCTTTCGCAATAGTCGATAGGTCCACGTATAGGTTCGGGATGTCTTTTGACATCTTGTTACCTTCAACGGAAAGATGATGAATGCCAGTATTCGCTTTGCGTGCCGCCAGTTCTTCATCTGAAGGCACCACATCAGGGCGCGCTTCAGGGCCAAACCCCCAAAGATTAACCAATGGTCCTACCGTTACATCAAGTGCCCCTAAAGTAAGACCGTTAAGACGAATCGCTTCTTTCACTACCGTAGCGGTTTGTGGCGAGACTTCAAACGGTTCACTGGTTTGATGCTGATTAAATCGACTCAGCTCTGAATCTTCACGGTATGTCGACATTTGATCGTTCACTTCTTCAAGTAAGCGATCAATCTCTGCCTGCAAGACATCTGGTTTTGGTAAACCATCTTGCTCGATGTATTTGATGTTATAAGTCGTACCCATTGTTGGGCCACTTAGATGAATTTGATCTGCTGGTTGGTCACAGCCAGCTAAAACCAATAGAGAAGCGAATGCAACAAGCCATTTACTCACTTGTTTACTCCTATTGTTGTTAAATTGATATGGAAAATGGGTTCTCTTGAGATAAACCGATTTCCTATAGCAACTGTTGAATATCATTTTGTATTTTACAAAAAAGAATGGCTAGCTCTTAGAGAGCTAGCCATAGATTCAATCACTTAGAGGGATTAACCACCGAAGTCATCTAGTAGGATGTTTTCATCCTCTACACCTAGATCTTTTAGCATGCCGATTACAGCAGCGTTCATCATAGGTGGACCACACATGTAGTATTCACAATCTTCTGGTGCTTCGTGATCACGTAGATAGTTCTCGTAAAGAACGTTGTGAATGAAGCCAGTGTAACCATCCCAGTTATCTTCTGGCATAGGGTCAGACAGAGCACAGTGCCATACGAAGTTATCGTTGTCAGCCGCTAGGCCATCAAAGTCTTCTACGTAGAACATTTCACGCTTAGAACGTGCACCATACCAGAATGACATCTTACGCTTAGAGTGCAGACGTTTTAGCTGGTCGAAGATATGAGAACGCATTGGAGCCATACCTGCACCACCACCAACGAATACCATTTCAGCGTCAGTGTCTTTCGCGAAGAACTCACCGAATGGACCAGAAATCGTACACTTGTCGCCTTCTTTTAGAGACCAGATGAACGATGACATGATACCAGGTGGTACGTCTGGGTTGTTCGGCGGCGGAGTCGCGATACGAACGTTAAGCATGATGATACCGTGTTCTTCTGGGTAGTTAGCCATAGAGTACGCACGGATCGTTTCTTCGTTTACCTTAGACTCGTAGCGGAACAGGTTAAATTTATCCCAATCACCACGGTACTCTTCAGGTACATCGAAGTCAGCGTATTTAACGTGGTGAGCTGGCGCTTCAATCTGGATGTAACCACCAGCACGGAAAGGTACTGATTCGCCATCTGGGATTTGTAGCTTAAGCTCTTTGATGAATGTTGCTTTGTTATCGTTAGAGATAACTGAACATTCCCACTTCTTAACACCGAAGATTTCTTCAGGAAGCTCGATGTCCATGTCAGTTTTCATTGCAACTTGACACGCTAGACGCTCACCTTCACGTGCTTCACCTTTAGTAATATGGTCAAGCTCGGTAGGTAGGATGTCGCCACCACCTGATTTAACTTTTACGCGACACTGACCACATGAGCCACCGCCACCACAAGCAGAAGATACGAATACGCCAGCACCAGCTAACGCAGATAGTAGCTTACCACCTGGTTGTGTAACGATCGCCAGTGAAGGGTCATCGTTCACAGAAATTGTAATGTCACCTGTTGGTACAAGCTTAGACTTAGCGAAAAGAATCACTAGTACTAGCGCAAGTACGATCAGAGTAAACATCACTACACCAAGAATAATGTCCATTGACTATTCCTTAATTAATGCGGTTTACCCGACTTACAGTTGAACACCAGAGAAAGACATGAAGCCTAACGCCATCAGACCTACAGTGATGAACGTGATACCAAGACCACGTAGACCAGGAGGTACGTCTGAATACTTCATCTTCTCACGGATACCTGCAAGAGCAACGATTGCTAGCATCCAGCCCAAACCAGAACCGAAGCCGTAAACAACAGATTCAGCAAAGTTGTAGTCACGTTGTACCATGAAAGATACACCACCGAAGATCGCACAGTTTACTGTGATCAGCGGTAGGAAGATGCCAAGCGCGTTGTACAAAGGTGGGAAGAAACGGTCAAGAACCATCTCTAGAATCTGTACAAGTGCCGCAATTACACCGATAAAGGTGATGAAGTTTAGGAAGCTAAGGTCTACGCCCTCAACTAACGCGTTCTCTTTTAGAACTAGGTTGTAAACTAGGTTGTTCACAGGAACCGCGATAGTAAGTACTACCACTACTGCAACACCCAGACCAAAAGAGGTCTTAACTTTCTTAGATACGGCAAGGAAAGTACACATACCTAGGAAGAAAGACAGTGCCATGTTTTCGATGAAAATCGATTTAACTAGCAGACTGATGTAATGTTCCATGACGTCCTTACTCCTTCGCTTCGATTTGTTCAGGTCTGATAATGCGGATAGCCCAGATCATGAAACCGATTAAGAAGAATGCTGATGGTGCAAGTAGCATCAGGCCGTTTGGCTGGTACCAACCACCGTTGCTCACTAGAGGTAGTACTTCTAGGCCAAATAGTTTGCCTGAGCCAAACAGCTCGCGGAAGAAACCAACAGTGATAAGAACGAAACCGTAACCAAGACCGTTACCGATACCATCAATTAGAGATGGGATTGGCGCAGACTTCATCGCGAATGCTTCAGCACGACCCATTACGATACAGTTCGTAATGATCAGACCTACGAATACAGATAGCTGTTTAGAGATATCGTATAGGTATGCTTTAAGCACTTGGTCTACCACGATTACTAAAGATGCGATGATCGCCATTTGAACGATGATACGCACACTGTTAGGAATGTGGTTACGGATTAAAGAAACAGAGAAGTTCGACAATGCGGTTACGAATGTTACCGCTAGTGTCATTACAAATGCTGTTTCTAGTTTAGTTGTTACTGCAAGAGCAGAACATACACCAAGAACCTGCAACGCGATCGGGTTGTTATCCAACACCGGCGCCATAATGCTCTTTTTAATGTTTTGTGCGCTAGACATTAGTTCAGACCTCCGTCACGAACTTTTGCTAGGAATGGACCAAAGCCCATGTCACCTAACCAGAAGTCGAATGTACCTTGAACACCGTTACCAGTTAGTGTCGCACCAGATAGGCCGTCAACGCCGTGTTCAGAACCTTCTGGAGCACCACCTTTAACAATCTTGATTGCTGGTTTGTGGTTCTCGTCGAATAGTTTCTTGCCAACGAATTGAGCACGCCATGCTGGGTTCTCTACTTCACCACCAAGTCCAGGAGTTTCACCTTGCTCGTAGTAAGTGATACCAGACACAGTGTCACCGTCAGTTTCAACCGCAACGAATGCGTACATCATTGACCAAAGACCTGTACCGTGAACAGGGATGATAACTTTAGATACTTCATCACCGCTTTTCACTAGGTAAACGATACCTGTATTAGCACGACGTAGGATCTTAGCTTTGTCTTCATCAGCTGTTAGCTTGATAGACTCTGCTGGATCTTTCGCTGCTTTACGTTGGTCATAGTTAGCTGCTGTAGAACCGTCTTCTGCAGTCTCGACAAAGTCACCTGTTTTGAAGTCAACTAGACGAGGTTCAATGTACTCAGCAAATAGCTCAGGTACTTTTTTACCGTCAGCTTCAATGCCAGCAACTTCTACAATCTTTGATTGCTTATCTAGGACAGCGTTAGCTTTTTGCTTATCACGCAGGCCTACTGCCGCTGTTGATACGATGATTGAACAAACAAGGCTCAACCCGATAACAACACCCAGCGTCTTTTTAATGCTGTCGTTATTACTTGCCATAGCGTGCTAGTCTCCGCTTGATGTTCTTCTCGATAACTACATGGTCGAACAGAGGTGCGAATAGGTTCGCGAATAGAATCGCCAGCATCATACCTTCTGGGTATGCTGGGTTAACTACACGGATCATCACACACATTGCACCGATAAGGATGCCGTACCACCACTTACCACCGTTGGTAAATGAAGCTGATACTGGGTCCGTCGCCATGAAGAACATACCGAATGCAAAACCACCTAGAACTAGGTGCCAGTGCCAAGGCATGTTGAACATTGGGTTGGTGTCAGAGCCAATCACGTTGAACAACGTAGACACTGCAATCATACCGATCATTACACCCGCAATGATGCGCCATGAAGCGATTCGCATGTATACGATCATCGCTGCGCCGATCATTAGAGCTAGAGTCGATACTTCACCAATTGAACCTGGGATGTTACCGATGAAAGCATCCATCCAAGTGATAGGAGCGCCAGTGATGTTGTTGATCAACGCGCCGCTACCGCCGTGAGCCCATTGGCTAAGAGCAGTTGCACCAGAGAAGCCGTCAGCTGCTGTCCATACTACGTCACCCGAGATTTGAGCTGGGTAAGCGAAGAATAGGAACGCACGGCCTGCAAGTGCAGGGTTAAGGAAGTTACGACCAGTACCACCGAAGATCTCTTTAGCTACAACAACACCAAATGTGATACCCAGTGCCGCTTGCCATAGAGGTAGCGTTGGTGGAACGATAAGTGCGAATAGAATAGAAGTTACAAAGAAACCTTCGTTAACTTCGTGCTTACGCACCATACAGAAAAGCACTTCCCAGAAACCACCAACAATAAATACTGTTGCGTAGATTGGTAGGAAGTAAGTCGCACCTAGTAGCATTTTACTGCCAACACCTGCTTCAGCACCTATGGTGCCGCCAAGCATTTCTGTTAGCCAGTAGTGCCAGTTACCAGAGATAACTGTCGCTAGTTGATCACCAGCGTACATGTGGTTAAGTGCTGCGATAGCTTGGCCACCCGCGTTGTACATACCCCAGAACATTGCTGGGAATACCGCGAACCAAACCATGATCATGATACGTTTTAAGTCAACGCTATCACGGACGTGCGAGCTACGTTTTGTTACTAGACCTGGCGTGTAGAAAAGCGTTGCCGCTGCTTCGTACAGTGCAAACCATTTTTCGTGTTTGCCGCCTGGTTCAAAATGATGCTCGATATCCTCTATGAATTTCTTAAGCATGGATTACCCTTCCTTCACAATGGTATCTAGGCATTCACGAAGTAGCAGACCGTACTCGTATTTACCAGGACATACAAAGGTGCACAATGCTAGATCTTCTTCATCCAGTTCAAGCGCACCCAGTGTTTGAGCACTGTCAGTATCGCCTGCACATAGATCACGAAGCAGCAAAGTAGGTTCCATATCAAGTGGCATTACACGTTCGTAGTTGCCAATTGGAACCATTGCACGATCACTACCGTTAGTCGTTGTTGTCATGTTGAACAACTGACCTTTAAAGATGTGACCAAGGAAAGATTTCGTGATTGAGAATTTGTTTTTACCAGGAACAGCCCAGCCAAACAGTTCTTTCTCACGACCTTCACGGAGGACAGAAACCTGCTGATGGTAACGACCAAGGTAAGCATGTGGACCAGACGCGTGAGTACCTGAAAGTACAGAGCCTGAAATCACACGAACTTCACCTGGCATCAATTCGCTGTCAGTTAGGTCTTCAAGAGAAGCACCTACAACAGTACGAAGAAGACGTGGGTTATTCACTACAGGACCAGCAAGAGATACAACACGATCTGTGTATAGTTCACCAGTAAGGAATAACTTACCGAACGCAATAACGTCTTGGTAGTTGATGCTCCAAGCCACGTTTTGTGCATTTACTGGGTATAGGAAATGCATGTGGGTGCCAGCAAGACCTGCTGGGTGAGGGCCATCGAAGACGTGTTCTTCTACGTTAGACTGAGAAGAGCGTGGCAAACTAGTGCCAGATTTACATACGTAAACCTTGTCTTCTGTCAGGGCTGAAAGAATGTCTAGACCTGCAACGAATGCTTCTTGTTGTTCATTAATGATCAACTCAGGCTGAGCTGCTAGTGGATTAGTATCCATTGCAGTTACAAAGATAGCCTTAGAATTTGAATCGATTGCTGGAACCTTGCTAAACGGACGAGTACGTAAAGCGGTCCAAAGGCCAGAATCAACCAGTTGAGTCTTGATCGCTTCACGATCTAGATTTGCTAGTTGAGCTGCTTCGAACTTATCAAATGTTACCTGCTCTTCGCCTGCCACTTCAATCACTACAGATTGAAGAACACGCTTAGCGCCACGGTTAACTTCGATCACTTTACCGGCTGCTGGTGCTGTGAACTTAACGCCAGGGTTCTTTTTGTCTTCAAAAAGAACTTGCGCTTTTTTCACTTCATCACCAACGCGGACATGCATGGTAGGACGCATGCCAACGTACTCTTCGCCAAGCAAGGCGACTTTTTTGATGGTCTTACCATCATTAATCACCTGGGATGGAGTTCCTGCGATAGGAAGATCCAAGCCCTTCTTTATTGTAATCATACGCACTTGCACTACTTTTATCGGGAAAAAGATTCTTTTGATTGCGTAACTTTTAGACACGACATCAGTGTCCGGTTTCGATGTTGTTTAAAACATCAAAATCGCAACATCCTATTAATTATCTCGTCACAAATATTAGGCGAGATTTATCAGGTGCGGTAGTCTAGCATTTTTTAGGAACTTGATGCCATGACCAATCTTAGGAAAGGAGGGTTTATTTCGGTAGAATCGAGTGTAAAAGGTTAAAGAATAGTCATAACTTTGACCCATCGCACAAATGCCAAATCCCTTGCATCTGCTAAGGAAATAAAACATTCACGCTTTGAAACATGCGTTAATTTTCATTCATTTGTTGAAACACTGTTAACACATTTTTTAACCTTTATTTGTGCCACATTTTAATCCCGTAAAGATGTAAAACAAAAAAAGATGGTCGAAACCATCTTTCTAAATCAGTGTTTTAATCACACTCTAACGACCGCCACCCATACACATCGGACTATCTGGCGCACCGTCTTGCTCTTGTTTCCATTCTTCATTGGTGTAGGTGTGAATCGCCAATGCGTGAATGTGATTATCAAGTTCATCAGCCAGTACAGTGTGTACTTGACGGTGACGCCCAATGAGGCGCTGACCAGCGAATGCATCACTGACCACTATCACTTTAAAGTGACTTTCTGAACCCGGTGGAACGTTGTGCATGTAACTCTCATTGATCACTTTCAAATAATTAGGTTGCAACTCACTATGCAGTTTCTTTTCTATGATTTCTTGGATCATATTTCATCCTCATCGATGCCAATTCGCTAAGTATATACTCTCGATTGGCAAATTAAATAAGCGAACTCATATTCCCCTCTCTTTCAATGTGCAATGATTTAGCAAAAGCCTGTGAAAATCAGTAAATTTGACAGCTTTTTGTATCTTGAGCTCTCATCATTTGCGACAATAATCACTTATTTCCAAATTGACTTACGTTTAGCTATGAAAACCGAACTGAATCTTCACGAGAGAAGCCTATCGCTTCATCGTTTCCCTAAGCGCTCTAACGAGACTCTTCAAGCATGGGATGCGGGGGATGAGTACCTCATCAATCACGTGGAAGAGTTAGCAATACCAGATAACCAAAACATTGTTGTTATTAACGATAGCTTCGGCGCTTTGGCATGTTGGTTTTCGGACAATCACAATGTCACCCTCATGAGTGACTCCTTCATCTCACACAAGGGTGCACAGCAAAACCTCGAAGATAACCAATGTAAGCCAGTCGCCTTTCTCACTACGATGGACGATATCCCTGAGAATACAGACTTGGTCTTGATGCAATTGCCAAAAAGTAATCGCCACCTAGTTTGGTTATTAAGTCAACTACGTAAAACGCTACCTGACTCTTGCCCAATTATTGCCGTCAACAAAGCAAAAGAGATTCACACTTCAACACTTAAATTGTTTGAAAAACACTTAGGTGAGACAAAAACGTCTCTCGCGTGGAAAAAACATCGTTTGGTGTTTTCTAATGCTAATGCACTGCCAGTCATAGAAGTCGATCCGATGACCGTTTGGGGAGTAGATGGAGAAAACATTCAACTGAAAAACCTACCAAATGTTTACTCAGGCGAAAGTCTGGACTTAGGTGCACGTTTTATGCTTCAACACCTACCTCAAGATCCAACGTTGAAACACATCATAGACCTCGGCTGTGGCAACGGTGTGCTATCAGTAAAAATGGGCCAATTAAACCCTCAAGCCCGCCTAACGAGTGTGGATGAAAGCTTTATGGCTATCGAGTCAGCTAAACAAAACTTAGTTGATAACCTAGGCGAACCTTACGACATTCAATGCATTACAAATAACTGTTTGGATGGTTTTAACCCTGATAGTGCTGACATGGTGATGTGTAACCCGCCATTCCACCAACAACAAGCGGTAACCGACCATATCGCTTGGCAGATGTTCTGCGACTCTAAACAAATTTTGAACAAAGGTGGCAAATTACTAGTCATAGGTAACCGTCACCTTGGTTACGATGCGAAGCTAAAACGTCTGTTTGGCGATAAAAATGTGAAACTAGTCGCTTCTAACAGTAAGTTCGTGATTTTACAGGCAACAAAAGATCCTGCTAAATTAGGCGCAAAGCAATAAAGTCCTGACTTTAGCAACATGTTTAAAAGGAATAATAAAATGAGAAAACTGGTACTCGCGGCTTCGGTTGCCTTGCTTGCTGCATGTTCAGCGCCACAACAACCACAACTGAACCTACAGGCTGAATCGTCACTAAGCACTAACCCGATCGTGCAAGGTAAGACGTACAGCTTAACCAGTAAAGACGTTCGTGCAGCGCAATACGTTGCACTTGTCGATAACGGACGCTCTAACATTCTGCCAATCCATGCCAAGCAAAACCTACGTATTTCGCTAGAAGAGGCGCTAGAGAAACAGTTCTCTTCTCAAGGTTTTCACTCGGATTTAAACAGCGATAATTCTATTCAATTAGAAGTACAAGAAGCGCTAGTCAACGTTAAACATTCTGTGATGGAAAACGAGATGGACGCGAAAGTGATTCTTGAAATCACCGCAGAAACTCCGCAAGGCAAGCTAGTTAAGACCTATACTGGTACAGCTAAACGCTCAGGCACACTTAGCGCTTCAGACTCAGACATTGAACAAACATTGAATGATGTCGTGGCTTTAACTCTGAAGGAAATCGCAAACGATCCTGAGCTTCGTCAATACATGCAGGAGCGATTCTAATGTTACGCAAAGCGATTCTTTCTTTGGCACTATTAAGTTGCAGTGTTTTCGCAGGCCCTAAAGTGGCGTTTGAAACAACACTAGGTAACTTTACTGTTGAGCTTAATGAAGAGAAAGCACCTATTACTGTCGCTAACTTCCTTAAATACGTGGAAGATGGCAGTTACGAAGGTACCATTTTCCACCGTGTTATCCCTGGTTTTATGGCGCAAGGTGGCGGCTTCAACCAAGACATGCAGATGCAAAAAACTTACGCGCCAATCAAGAACGAGGGTAACAACGGTTTGAACAACGACCGAGCAACGATCGCTATGGCTCGTACAAACGCACCTGATTCTGCAACACGTCAGTTCTTTATTAACCTCGTCGACAATGACTTCTTAAACTATGGTGCTCGCCCACCTGGTTATGCGGTATTTGGAGAAGTGACGGAAGGTTTTGACGTCATTAAGAATATGGCGAAGCAGCCAACCAAGTCTATCGGTCGCATGCGCGATGTCCCAGAGACGCAAATCGTCATTACCAAAGCAACTCTACTCAAGTAGCCAAAACCATAAGCCCTTTGAATATTCGAAGGGCTTTCTCTTTTAGTGGCTCTATTTTAACGGATTGATTTATGTCTTCATTACCTTCCATCACTTGGTTGGAAACGGTAAAAAGTTACCTCGATAAACGCCTACTTTGGGTTTTCATGCTGGGTTGTTCCAGTGGTTTCCCTTGGGTCCTTATCGGATCTAATATGTCTGGCTGGCTAAAGGATGCGGGCCTGACGCTCTCTGCTATCGGTTACTTTGGTAGCGTGTTCGCGGTTTACGCGATCAATTTTATGTGGGCACCTCTGGTAGACCGACTTAAACTGCCCATTTTGCATCGTTTGCTTGGGCAACGTCGAAGCTGGATATTCCTTTGCCAAAGTATCGTGTTAGTAGCGACGCTGTTTATTGCCGGTGTAAACCCTGCCGAGAATCTTGTGTTGGCATCATTACTAGCACTCTGCATTGCGACCGCTTCTGCGACACAAGATATTGCTATTGATGCTTTCCGCATCGATACCTTCCCAAAAACAGAAGAATCTAAACTGCCACAAGCTTCTGCTATGGCGGTGATTGGTTGGTGGACGGGTTACTCACTCCCTGGGTATCTAGCCTTTATCAATGCAGACAGTATCGGTTGGAATGGTGTCTACTACGGAATGGCGTTTATTGTCATTTTACTGATGATTTTTACGCTGTTGGTCGGTGAACCGAAAACCCAACGAGAGCAACTTCAATCTGAAGCTGAGCAACGCCATAAAGAAGTGGTGGGTTCTAAAGTAGTAGCTTGGTTTACCGTAACGGTTGTAGAGCCCTTCTTAGACTTCTTTAACCGAAATGGTGTTCGCGTCGCTATCACGCTATTGCTGTTTGTTTTCTTATTTAAGATTGGTGAAGCTTTCTTAGGTCGAATGTCGATTGCCTTCTACAAAGAAATTGGATTTAGCAATGAACAAATTGGCTATTACTCCAAATTGATTGGTTGGGGCGCAACCATGTTGTTCACCTTTGTCGGCAGTATGTTTAATGTGAAGTTTGGTATCGTACGCGGCTTAATGATAGGTGGTATCGCAATGGCAGCAAGCAACCTGATGTTTGCTTGGATTGCGAAAGTGGGTCCAAACGAACATCTTTACTTGGCAACGATCATTGTCGACAACTTTACAACGGCATTCTCGACCGTTGCATTTGTGTCCTTCTTGACTATCTTAACCGGACAAGCCTTCTCGGCAACTCAATACGCCTTGCTTGCATCTCTTGGCAACTTTGGTCGCACTACCCTCGCCTCTTTCAGCGGGGAACTGGTGGATTATCTCAATGATTGGACGACTTTCTTCATACTAACCGCATTGATGGTTGTGCCTAGTTTGATCATGCTTTATTCACTCAGACACTACTTTACTGACTTGTTGGAAAAAGCACGCTTACGCGATTAGAGAGCTTTCTAAGAAACACTTACCTTAACTCTTCAATTTTTGGGGCAGTCACACACAATTGCTGCCCCACCATGTATACTTCTCACTACACCTGTGATTCTAACCCAATGAAATTCAAGGTAAGAATTACCCTACTCAACTCCGCAAGCTTTCTTACTTACTCTCATTTCTGTATGTAGTTTACTCCCTGTCGACGGCTAGTACGTTCTTGACGCTGCCGTTTTTATTTCATCTAAGGGAGTTAAATATGAATATCAACAAATTGACCTTATCCATTTTAGCAGGGCTTGCTTTCAGCGCTAATGCAACACAAGCACCAGAGCTTGGACGTAAGCCAAACTTACAAAGCACAAACTACGTACAAAATACATATGAGAAAAATACAGCCTCAAACCCACAGGTTTCTGCATATGTATCTAACTGGGGGCAATATGATAGAAAATTCAATATCGGTAATGTCGCTCATGGGTACGATAAGATCATTTTGTCATTTTTCGGTCTGTGTGGTACAGAAATTGGTGATCCTGCGATTACCAGTGCCGTTGAGTCGCTTAAAAACATCTGTCCTGCAGCTGGAGCAAAAGAACACGAAGTAATCAGCACCGACTTATGGGCTGATATCGCCACTACCGCCGGAGGGGCGCTGACTTCAGCAGACCAAGCAGCAGCAGGAAACCCGCATTGGGAAACAATTCCTTCCCTTGCTCAGCGCTGGTATCAAGGTGAAAATCGTGTAGCAGGTGTTCTTGGCTATGCTAAAAAAGCAAAAGCAGAGAACCCTAATCTACAAGTTGCATTTAGTATTGGCGGATGGTCTTTATCAGAGCCTTTCTCTCGCATGGCAAAAGATCCAGCAGCACGTAAAATTTTTGTCGATAGCGTTGTGCAAATTGTTCGTAACTATTCTTTTTTTAGTCAAGTTGATATCGACTGGGAATATCCTGGTGGTGGTGGTGCAGAAGCAAACGGTGCAGATCCCTCAGATGGTGATAACTACGCACTACTTATTCAAGAATTACGCTCAGCACTGGATTCAGCTAACAAACAAACCGTTAAGATTGCCATTGCCGCCGGAGCACCTAAAACCAAACTTGACGCTTCTAACCTAAAAATATTGACGGAAAATGGCGTAGATATCATTCACCTAATGACTTATGACTTTTTTGGAACGGGTTGGGCTGAAGAGATTGCACACCATACAAACCTACTTACTTACAAGTCAGATGGCTACTCCTCTGAAGCTTCTATTGATTATATGATCGATGTTCTTGGTATTGATGCAAGCGTCATCCATATTGGTTATGCAGCCTACTCACGTAATGGTAAAAATGCGGTTTTAGATTCCTATTCTCCGCTATCAGGCTCCTACGATAAAGATGCTACAGAAGTTCCTGGCTCTTATGAAAATGGCACGAGTGAATGGTACGACTTATCGGCAAATATGATGGATGTCACTGAGCAAAGTGGTATTCAGTTTAAAGACCCTGCATATAAATTGTATACCGATAAAATCGCTAATGCTGATTTCATTTACAACGCAGATAACGGCTTGTTTATGTCACTGGACACTCCAAGAACGGTGTATGCAAAAGCACAATATGCAAAAGAACGTGGCCTTGGGGGGATTTTCACTTGGATGGCAGACTATGGTGATGGTCTTTTACTGAATGCGGCACGTGAAGGTCTCGGTCAATCGGTTGTTGCCGGTAAAGAATTGATTGATATGCAAAACATTATCTTCCAGTGTGGTGAAAATGTCGCAACTCAAGAGGAATGTAACCGTCTAACCAATCAAGCAGAAGACATTGGTGTTGTCACTCAAGCTAATGCGGGCACTGATGTGACCACTCAGCTTGATTTAAACACTCGTTACAGCCTAGATGGTAGTAAATCAACGAGTAAAGCTGGCGAACTGACGTATAAATGGTCAAAAGGTAAGTTCACTGGCGTTGAAAAATCCATGGTTCAACTAATTAAAGGCCGTACAGCAAATGCTCAATTCAAGTTTAAGGATGGAGCAAAACCAGATTTGAGAGGAGTAAACCTGACGTTCAAGCTAACAGTAACAGATACAGAAGGTCATGTTTCTGAAGATACTGTTGTTTATCTTTTAGAGGGTGAAAACTCCGCTCCAATCTCTATTGCTAAGTCGAATAAACGAAGTGTCGAGCATGGTGCTGTCTTTAACCTATTGGGCCGTGACTCTTATGACAACGATGGTGATGCTCTAACGTATAAATGGACTCAACTCGAAGGCGAACCCGTTGAACTGGGAACAGGTAAACGCAAAAACATTACAAAGATCGCGACAACAACACTTTCAAATCAAGAACAAGTATTGAAATTCGCGCTCGAAGTCAGCGATGGTTTTGCATCGG
Source organism: Vibrio sp. 10N.222.52.B12 (assembly GCF_002875385.1). Lineage (NCBI taxonomy): Bacteria > Pseudomonadati > Pseudomonadota > Gammaproteobacteria > Vibrionales > Vibrionaceae > Vibrio > Vibrio sp. 10N.222.52.B12. The sequence continues at coordinate 36,380 of NZ_MDAW01000120.1, forward strand.
ACAAAAGTGAAGTTCAAGTTACTATCAGTCCAAGTGTTGCAGAAAATATCGCTCCCCAAGCTGTCTTTGATGCCCTAGGAGAAAAGGTAGTACGCAATACTATTACGTTGGATGCGAAAAAGTCATCTGACGATGGTTCGATTGTTGCTCATGCATGGTCAGTGTCTTTTGAAGGCAACTCGGTGACAGTATTAAATGCAGATAAACCTGAAGCCAAGTTCACCCCGACACAAGTGGGTAACTACCACGTATCTCTCGAAGTGACAGACAACTTAGGTGCAACTGGACAGATTGAACAAACACTTGTGATTGAGGACGCAGAACAAACAACATGGGTAGCGGGTAAAGTATACACTGCCGGGGACACTGTAATGTTCAACGGTTATGAATACATTGCTAACTGGTATACAACCGCACAACCAGGTACTGATACATCTTGGACAATGAAACGATTACCGGGTCAAGCAGCCCCCGCTTGGAATTCAAGCATGAGCTATGGTTCCGGTGCCGAAGTAACTCATAATGGTAAAACATGGTATGCAGCATGGGCGCCAGCATTTGGCGCTGAGCCAGGAGCAGATGCTTACAACGGGTGGAAAGTGAAGTAGTCCCTCCTATATATTAAGCAATAGTTTCAATTAAAAAAGCGCTTGGATTGCCCAAGCGCTTATCTCGTAATTGCCATGTACACAGCTATGGGTACATGCCTTTACCAAACAAGTTAAAGATTCTTGCTACGCCTTGTGTAAATATCATCGGCTCGGTGAGTACGGTTAAACATAAACAGTCTTCACCTGCTTTAGTAAATGGGCTGTGTTTAACAGACGCATCTCTGACAAGTACATCACCCACTTCGTAGTAACCATCTTCATCACTAAATCCACCGTGCAAAACCAACGTTGACTCTTGCCCTTTGTGTGTATGCTGAGGAATTCTCACGTCTTCACTTATGTACATAAGATTGACACGTGCATCTTCGCCCAAATCAATCTGTGCGCTGTAGACTTTACCACCGTAACTCTTCCATTCACCAACTAGATCAGAAAAACGACTCAGCGTTTTCGGCAACTTAAAATCTTTACCAGCCACGGCAACTCTCGCAACATCTTTTATGATAATGCTGTCTGATTTTGGCACAGCGGTGATGATGTCATTGAACATACTGTCAAATTCGACGTCATATTCCATCACCGAGCTTTCTATTACTACGTCGGCCTGCGCTGCTTCTAACTGGTTTACATACGCCCGACATTTTGAACAGGTTTCTAGGTGAGTGGCAACCACCAAACCAGAAACTGCATCAATGCTTCCCGAAGCGTACGCCTCTAACAAATTGTTATCTGGATGTTTGTTCATAATTGCTCCGTATGCATCGAATGCCTCAGTTTTTCTACCGCTAACCTCAATCGAGATTTCACAGTACCCAAAGGTATGTCGAACAATTCAGCGACCTGTTGGTGCGGCAGTTCTTGAAGGTACACCGCTTGGAGTACTTCTCTTTGGTTTTTCGGCAGTATGTCTAAAAATTTGACTACCTGATCTTTGAGCATATCTTGCTCTGGTGAGTAATGGTCAACCAAATCAGGCGGGTAATAATCTGAAGGCCAAATGTCGTCAGAATGAATATGTAAGTCTTTGCCTTTCTGCTTTCTCAGCAAATCAAAACAGAGATTACGAATTATGGTGTAAATCCATGTGGATAACGCACTCTTTGTACCATCGTACAAATGAGCTTTCTGCCAAACGGTTGCCATGGTCTCTTGTACCATCTCCAAAGCAACTTGCTCGTTTCCAACATGCTTGTAGGCGAACTGTTTCAACTTAGGCGCATAAAAACGAAAGACAAATTCGAACGCATTTTTATCCCGCGCCTTCACCTTGTCCATGTATTCATTCCAATCGCTACGCCCAAGTTTCTGCGGGCTTTCACTCATCATAATCGGCCTTAATCATTGGGAGGAGTGCCCTCCTCCCCCTTCGTCCTTAGTCTGTGATGTCATCAACGATTAGGTTGAAGCCACCATTGTTGCCATCATCGATAGCGACTACTTGGTATACGACGCCATTCTTTACCGTTACGGGTGCAGAATCTATGGCTACTGTAGATGGGTCACCGGCAACCGTCACCGTCACAAAATAAGACCCTTCCATCACGTATACGCCTTGTACACTTTCTTTATACGCAAAATTAGCTATTGCTGGATCACTTCCTTCGATTCCCGCGCTAGAAGTGAGATAAATATCGACCATTTCAGCCACAGGATTCGCAGCAGCATGCGTTACGTTCAAGGTTGCGCTGGTTGCAACTGCACGACGCATGTCTTCAACGACCAGTGGTTCTATTGCAATTGCAGGAGTGACAACACCAACTGCATAAACGCTATAATCCATACCGCCTTTCACTTCTAAACCGTCAACATCGATAATTGGATCCGTCGTTGTGCCATCGACAAACACATCAATATCATAAGCTTTTGGCGCAAGGTCCAAGTACCCTCGAATCCGTTTAAACTCCAAATCCGCAAGCGGAGCAAACGCAGCACCATCAACGTGGACGTCTACAACCGGAGCACCGTCAACTAAGTGCCCTACTCGCACTTCGGCTTGGCTTCCCATATCTTCAAGTATAGAAGAGCCAGAACCATCTAATACCACTAACTTCACCGGAGAGGTGCTATTTGAATCACCAGTCTTAATAGCAGCAATGGTCAAATTAGCATTGGCTGGGAGAGGAATGGTTCCCGAATCAAACGCTACTGTGTCACCCACGGCCAATCTCACTTGGTAATCGCCTGCAGGAATATTCAGCACATCCGTTGACGCTTTATAAGCGAGATTAGTAATCGGTGATGAATCTGCCAAGGCTGCACCGGGTGCAGTAACATAAAGGTCTACAGCTGGGACGCCAGAAGCGGCATGTACCACCTGAACATCTAAGCTGTTAGCATCCGCCATCGAAGTCGCGCTACGAGTAACAATTAAAGGTTCAACAGGATTTGGTGTTCCTGAAGCGTCACCCACGACAAATGCTGTATAGTTTAGGTCCGAGTCGAGATCTAATGAAGTTTTCGGTACGACAGTTACCGTTTCAGCGCCTGGAAGCTGTACATCAACTTGAACAGAGTTACTGCCCTCAGGTAACTTCACGTATCCCGACCCGACGCCGTAGTCTACGCCAGTTAATGCCGCTCCATCATTTATCCAAACGTTAGCCAACGGCGCGTCAGCGGAAGCATGTACTGCTTGAAGGTTTGAATATTCTATCGAGTCGCTATCTGAGCCGCAGGCAGCAATCCCTAGCACAGCAACCAGCGTTACTGCAGTTTTGGTTAGTCCTTTCATATCCTTGTCTCTCTTTGAGGTGGGGCTTCGATGGCATCATTAAGAAAATCGAGTGCCGGAAGACAGTCCTCTGCACTCACCAATCGTTCAAATAGAGCGCTGTCCAATGGCAATAGCTCGAGCCATCTTTGCACTACCCACGATGGGTCATCATAAAAACGATGTTGGTAAAGTGTCCCTAGTTGAGGAAACTGCTCGTACACGTGAGCGAGTTGATGGCTAAGGAAAATGAAGTCTGGTGACGACAAAGGCTGCTGCCAGTTGTCTAACCACTCAACCTCTGCATGACGCAAACCATCTGAGTCTGCTCTAATTCGCTTAACCGTAAACCGTTTTTCACCGACTACGGTGATACCAAGAAGCCCATCACTGAGTGTTTCAAAATCAACGATGGTGACCAAAGTTCCGATGGATGACACATTTCCCACCGCTTTAGGGTCCCCCTCACTACCGACAAGACAAACACCAAAACCCACGTTTTGGAGGCTGCATTCTTTTACCATTCTTGTGTAACGTGGCTCAAAAATACGCAGATTCATTTTGCCTTCCGGTAAAACTACTGAGGTTAATGGGAATAACATGACTTCTTTCATTCAAACGTCCTCTTTGGTTCCCACACTCATACGAACGGACTATTAGTCAGATCACTAACGATTTATGTTGGTTAATCGACTGGCTTAAAAAGTCATAAAAACGTTTACGCAAACGACACTCGTCACATATTTATTGCAAACTAATGCAACAACCAAAAAGTTCCGTGAAATAAATGAATTTCGTGACAAGCCTCACTAAAAACCTTCATTTTTGCATCCTTTATCACTTTCATTTGAGATTTTTATCGCTATTATTCCCGCCAATTGGAAAGCGCGGCACAGATTGCGTGTTCTGAATCATTACAAACATAGAGAGTCCCCTTATGCGTAAATCACTTTTAGCTCTTAGCCTTCTAGCGGCTACTTCAGCTCCAGTTATGGCTGCTGACTACTCAGACGGCGACATCCACAAGAACGATTACAAGTGGATGCAATTCAACCTTATGGCTGCTGTTGATGAACTACCTGGCGAATCAACGCACGACTACCTAGAAATGGAATTCGGCGGCCGCTCTGGTATCTTCGATCTTTACGGTTACGTTGATGTATTCAACCTAACTTCTGATCCAGGCAGCGACAAAGCTGACGCAGACTCAAAAATCTTCATGAAGTTTGCTCCACGTATGTCTCTAGATGGCCTAACTGGTAAAGACCTATCTTTCGGTCCAGTTCAAGAGCTATACGTAGCTACTCTTATGGAGTGGGATGGTTCAAACGGTGGCGTGAACACTCAAAAAGTGGGTCTTGGTTCTGACGTGATGGTTCCTTGGTTCGGTAAAATCGGTCTTAACCTTTACGGTACTTACGATTCAAACAAAAAAGACTGGAACGGCTTCCAAATCTCGACTAACTGGTTCAAACCATTCTACTTCTTCGAGAACGGTTCATTCATTTCTTACCAAGGTTACATCGATTACCAATTTGGTATGGATGACGATTTCGGTGCGCTTAACACTACTAACGGTGGTGCTATGTTCAACGGTATCTACTGGCACTCAGATCGCTTCGCAGTTGGTTACGGTCTAAAAGGCTACAAAGACGTGTACGGTCTTAAAGATGACGGTCTAGCTGGTAAAACAACTGGCTTCGGTCACTACTTCGCTGTAACTTACAAGTTCTAATAGAACCGATAAGTTCCCCAAAAATGGCGCCTCTTGGCGCCATTTTTATTTGCTTTCCTTTTTTCCCTCATTATCCTTGCAGCAAACCTTTTTAATGAGAGCGTTTGGTGAATATTCTCATCTTAGGTCCAGGAGCCGTTGGCTCACTTTGGGCGACTAAATTCAAACTTGCTGGACACAATGTTTCCTTATGGGGAAGAAGCTCAAACAGCGAGCAGTTGCTCCAACTTGATGACAACTCAGCAATCAGTTTTTCTAATCAGCACATCCCTTCTGTTCAAAATGCAGATCTGATTGTTGTGACAGTAAAAGCATGGCAGGTTGAAACCGCGATTGAGCCTCTTCTTCCTTACATCAACACTGACACCATCATAATGTTGATGCACAACGGAATGGGAACCGCACAACTCATCGAAACCAAACTTGCTGATAACCCGTTAATCGTTGCCACAACAACACACGGTGCTTTCAAACCAAGTAAAGAGCAGGTTCTGCATACTGGTCAGGGAAATACTCAACTGGGTGGCTTTAATGCTAAAGGTACTCAATGTGACTTCTTAGTGGAGGTGATGAATCACGCTTTGCCAGAGGTGAATTGGAACCCAAATATCAACGCTGCACTGTGGACCAAGCTTGCGATCAACTGTGCTATCAACCCTCTGACCGCCATTCATCAATGTAAGAATGGTGAGCTTGCCGATCCAGGATTTGCCTCCGAGTTAGCGAACATCACCCATGAGTTGGTGGAGGTAATGAATACAGAACAGATAAAGGTCGATTTTGATTCTCTTCACACCACCATTATGCAAGTGGTGAACGCGACAGCAGCCAACTACTCTTCAATGAGACAAGATGTTTTCCACCAACGTCGCACCGAAATCGATTTCATTACCGGTTATTTGCTGAAAGCTGCTGAAAAGCATCACATTAGTACGCCAGAGAACGCCAAACTCTATCAACGCATCAAACAGATTGAACAAAGCTGGACAGAACAATGAATAAAAAGATCTTAGTACCTATCGCGCCGGGCACAGAAGAAATGGAAGCGGTAACCGTTATCGACTTAATGGTTCGAGCAGGCTATGACGTAACCATCGCAAGCGCAGATTTCGATGGTGCACTGACTATGAAAGCGTCTCGAGGCGTGACACTAACCGCGGATTGCAAGCTAGTTGATATTGCCGATGACGAGTTTGATGCGATTGTTCTGTCTGGTGGTGTAGGTGGTGCAGAAACCTTCCGTGATAGCACCATCATGATTGAAATCCTGAAACAGCACATGTACGAAGGTAAGCTGGTTGCGGCAATTTGTGCAGCGCCAGCTTTGGTTTTGCAACATCACAACCTTTACCCTGAAGCCTTGATGACATGCCATCCAAGCTTCCAATCTCATATTCCTGAAGACAAATGGCGAGCTAAACGTGTCACCATGGATGTGAATCACAACCTACTGACAAGTCAGGGACCAGGAACCGCACTTGAGTTCGCGATGGAAATCATTATCAAACTTTCTGGTAAAGAGCATGGATGGATGGTCGCAGAACCGCTAGTTACCATCCCAACACTGCATTATCACGAGTTCGGTGACGAATAATGTTTGACGTAAACGCTGTACGCGAACAGTTCCCTGCCCTGAAGCAAGACGTAAACCAATCGCCTTTGGTTTACCTTGATAGCGCAGCTACAACGCAAAAACCGCAGTGCGTGATCGATGTGATTAGCCGTTACTACAGTGCACAAAATGCTAACGTGCACCGTGGTAGTCATAGCTTAACAGCCAACGCGACCAGTCAATTTGAAGCGGCTCGTGAAACCGTTGCGAATTTTATTGGGGCGAGCAGTTCAAAAGAAATCATTTGGACTCGAGGCGCAACCGAAGCACTAAACCTAATCGCGCAAACTTATGCTCGTAGCACACTCCAAGCGGGTGATGAAATCCTAATCAGTGAAATGGAACATCACGCGAACATCGTGCCTTGGCAAATTGTCGCGGAGCAAACGGGCGCGAAAATCATCAAGGTTCCGATGACCTCCGGTTGCCAATTCGACATCAATGCGTTTGAAGCACTGTTGTCGGAGCGCTGTAAAATCGTAGCGTGCGCACAAATCACCAATGTGACGGGCTCTCGTCAACCTATCGAGAAAGTCATCGCCATGGCACATGCGTTAGGCGCAGTTGTCGTTGTCGATGGTGCACAGGGCATTGTTCATGAACAGTTGAACTTGGCAGAGCTCGATGTCGACTTTTATGTCTTCTCTGGCCACAAGCTGTATGCACCTGCTGGGATTGGCGTACTGTATGGCAAGCTTGAACTGTTAGAAGCGATGCCACCATGGCACGGCGGCGGCAAAATGGTTGAAAGAGTCTCGTTTGAAAAAACCACCTTTTCTGCCTTGCCGGGTAAGTTTGAAGCGGGTACACCGAACGTCGCAGGCGCGATTGCTCTAGCGAAAGCTATCGACTGGTACCAAGACTTTGACCAAACCGCAGTAGAGGCACATCTGCATTCTCTGCAAGACCAAGCTTACCAGGCATTAAGCCAATTGGATGACATTCAAATCCTCGGTTATCAGCCGAATGCTTCAGTGCTTACTTTTGTAATGGATGGCGTTCACCACCAAGACATTGCCACGCTGCTTGATCAACAAGGTATCGCTGTTCGCGCTGGACATCACTGTGCTCATCCTCTGATGGATGCGCTTAACGTCAAAGGCACGGTGCGTGTTTCTTTTGGTATCTACAATACGTTAGAAGATGTTGAGAAGCTGATTGCAGCAGTCGAGAAAGCGGTCGATATGCTTTAACAATATAAATATACCCAAGTAACCTCGAGATGCTAGGTTCAGCGAGACTGACTTGGTTTGTAGACGCGGCAGCGATTTAAAGGTTTAATGTGTCTAAATCAAGAATCGACAACAAAGTATGCAAGCCAAGGCAGCTCGCCCTTTGGGAGCGTGTCATTGACCCGATTGCTGCGTCAAACAACTTGGAAAGAACTGACTATTACACTGCGTTGTTTTCCTTGCTCTCAAATCAATGACAACGCTCTGAATCCTGCATCTTGAAGTCACTTGGGTATACCACTGTAGATTTATAGAAAAAGGGTTGAAACCGTTTGGCTTCAACCCTTTTCTTTATTCTGTTCTTAGTGCGGTTTTAACTAACGCCAACTACTGAGCTTGTGCTTTGATCTGCTCAACAATCGCTTTCAAACCATTGCCACGCGATGGGCTTAGGTGAGCAATTAAACCTAGTTTTTCAAAGTAAGCATCAATATCAAACGCTTGGATTTGCTCTGCCGTTTTGCCATCGTAAGCCGCCATCACCAAGGCAATCAAACCACGCACAATACGCGCGTCAGAATCGGCGCAAAAGTGCCAAACGCCATTTTGCTCTTTGCTTACCAGCCACACTAAGCTTTCACAGCCAGATACCGTAACTTGCTCTGATTTAAGCTCTTCAGGCATTTGAGGCAGCTTTTTACCCCATTGGATCACCTGACGGTAGCGATCTTCCCAACCTTTAAATTGCTGCATGGTTGCGGCGATGTCTTCACTGGTGATGTCAGTGCCAAACGGCGAGACAGGGAAATCAGTCATGATGCGCTCTCTTCTCTGAATTACTTCTTATGCTTTTGGATCAGCTTTTCAACGATACGAGATACCGCAACAAAACCGAACGTTGCAGTTACAACCGTCGCCGCGCCAAAACCACTCGCACAGTCCATACGTTTTGGACCTTCTGCTGTCGATTTCACGCCACATACTGAACCATCGGCTTGTGGGTACTTCAATTGCTCGGTAGAAAACACACAATCGATACCAAATTTACGCGCTGGATTTTTCGGGAAGTTATGATGACGACGCAATGTGTCTTTGATCTTCTTCGCCAATGGGTCTTGGATTGTCTTGGTCAGATCCGCCACCATGATTTGAGTTGGATCGATTTGACCACCAGCACCGCCAGTTGTGATCACTTTAATCTTGTTGCTACGACAGTAAGCCAATAGAGAGGCTTTTGCTTTTACGCTATCGATCGCATCCAACACGTAATCGAACTCTTTGCTCAAGTACTCGTGCTGATTATCTGGTGTGATGAAATCGTCAATCAAATTGACCTTACACTCTGGGTTAATCAGCTTAACGCGCTCTGCCATCACTTCAATTTTACTTTGACCAACCGTGCCAGTCATCGCATGAATTTGACGGTTAATATTGGTCACACACACGTCATCCATATCGATGAGCGTCAACTCACCAATACCAGTACGTGCGAGCGCTTCTACCGCCCATGAACCAACACCACCAATACCAATCACACACACGTGTGCAGCACGAAGAATTTCTACTTCGCTGTTACCGTAGAGACGACGAGTGCCACCAAAACGTTGGTTATAGCTGTCAGATGCCGGAGTATCGAGTTCACGCATATTGAAGTTCCAGATGATCGATAGAAAAACAAAGAGTGCGATTTATACGCACTCTTTGAGGAAATGTCTAGATGATGAGAGGTGATTCCTCTCGCTAGGCAGCTATTGTAACTTCTCTGGCGGCAAAGCCCAAGGTGCTTGCGTTGGCGTGTTTTCCAAACCCAACTTCCACACGCGACCAAAGTGCTTGTAGTGACCCGCTTCTGTACCAGCACGTGGTCCCATACCGTGGTATAGATCGAGATGGTTTTGCTTCACCGCGCCGCCAGTGTCTAACACAATTAGAAGACGAAGCTGGTGCGCGCCACTCCATGTACCGTCTTTATTAAGCAATGGCACTTCCGCCAAAATTGGCGTACCCATAGGTAGAATCGAACGATCGCCTGCTACCGATGCCATTGGTAATAGTGGAATACCTGCAGAGCCCGTTACTGGCGCATCCGCTTGTGGAGCAAAGAACACATAAGAAGGGTTTTGCTCTAGCAACTCACGAACCGTTGCTTCATCATTCTTCATCACCCAGTCTTTGATGGCTTTGAGTGACATCTCTTCACGTGGCACTTCACCACGCTCAATTAGAATTCGGCCAATACTCACGTACGCTTTATTGTTCTTACCTGCGTAAGCAAAGTATTCCAGCGTATCGTCATCTTCGAAATGAACAAAGCCGCTACCCTGCACTTCCATCATGAATGGATCAATACGGTTGGGTGCGTAACCCAATACCAGACCTTGACCGTCTAACGCTCCGTTATAAATTTCTGCACGTGTTGGGCAGCTTGAACCACAATTTGGCTTGCCATAAACCGGGAACTTATATGTTGCATTTGGTTGATGACGCAATTCCATCACAGGAGAGAAATAGCCTGTGAACAACACGTTGCCCTTCTTATCACCACCACCAAGCTGCGCAGCTTGAATACCGTACGCACTGAGCGCAGTCGTATCACCACTCTGCAATGCCCATTCACTCAACTTCTCGTAAAGTGGCTGGTACATTTTTGCCATTGAAGGCGACTTAATCACAACCTGTTCAGCTTGTTTGTTGAACTCAGTGAAATCTTGCGGCTTGTTGGATTCAACGACATCAGCTTTGTTCAAGATATGCGAAAACTCGCCATCGTAATCTTGCTTAGCAAGTAGGTTTTGTTCTGGCTCAGTCGCACAACCAAATAACAGACTTAAAGAGACAATAGGAAGGAGTTTTTTAAACACGTGTTTTTTCCATAAAAGAAGATAGCAAAAGGATGGCAAACAAATGCAAACGACGCAATTGAAAAGCTGCGACAAAGTGTATCAGCGATAAGGCAAAGGCTTTAGTTGCTGCCGATTCATCCATAAAAATAGGAAGCTGGATAATAACAGCAATGTAATCAAACGATTGTCCGGACAATGTCTGATGGAGGTGGCAGGAATTTTAAGATACCCGAAAACGCCAGCCCTCTCACACTGAGACCCAGCGAGCAGTTACAGAAAGAATTTTACGAATATGAAGCGCTAGCGAATAGCTAGGTTCGAATGACCTTCTAGGTGAAAAACGGGCAGATAGTGGGCATTTGAATCCAACTTCATTTCAGAGTGATGCTGATCGAGAAAGTCAAATCGACGCACTGTAGAACCAACCTTATAAGAAAGTGTGTCGCCATCAAATTCGAAATCCGTTGCGACGGTTGAACCTCTCACCATTACACCACGCTCACTAAGAATAAACTCTTCACGAGCATATGGCGCCACGTCTTGCTCTACCCACTTGCCATAAATCACTGACTTAGAAATTGGTGGGTTTATATATCGAGTAATCAAATCACCATACATCATAAATACAACTATCGTACCTACGATCGCCGTTAGCATAAGCGAACGCTCAATCCATTTACGAAGTGGCGATTTTGTAGAGATATTTTGCTCTGATTGAGCAGCGATCGCAGCATTCTTATTTACAACTGAAGACATGAGGCTCACGTGTTTGAACTAGACGGGAACATTGTACCCTCATCAACCAAACACAACCAAGCATCACGCTCACGATGTTTGTGCTTTATTCCAAAAAATTACCTTGCCAACAATTGAATAAAAAGACAATATTAAAGCATAAATAAACACAAGGAATGGCTATAGTGAAAATTCGTAGTACTGCTCTAGTTAAAGGATTCCGTCAATCCACACCCTATGTTAACGCACACCGTGGAAAAACCATGGTTTTGATGCTTGGGGGCGAAGCCGTTGCCGATAAAAACTTTGGCAACATTATCAATGATATTGCATTGATGCATAGCCTTGGCATTAAGGTAGTTGTGGTTTACGGCGCAAGACCGCAGATCAACCAACTACTAGAGAAACAAGAGCTTACTACGCCATACCACAAAAACGTTCGAATCACAGATGAAGTCGCGCTTTCGGTAGTTATGCAAGCAGCAGGACAGCTTCAACTGGCGATAACCGCACGCTTATCTATGAGCCTTAACAACACGCCAATGGCGGGTACCCAGCTTAACGTTGTAAGCGGCAACTTTGTCATTGCTCAGCCACTCGGTGTTGATGACGGCGTCGACTATTGCCACAGCGGACGCATTCGTCGAATCGATACCGATGCAATCCACCGCACACTCGCTCAAGGCTCAATTGTGTTACTCGGTCCAATCGCCAGCTCAGTGACAGGGGAATGCTTCAACCTTCCCTCAGAAGAAGTCGCGACTCAACTAGCGATTAAGCTTGGTGCGGATAAATTGATTGGGTTCTGCTCTGAGCAAGGGGTTATTGATGATAACGGTAATGCCGTCGCGGAATTGTTCCCTATTGAAGCAGAGCATGTCATCACGAAGCTCATGGCAGACACCTCACCAGATTCCGACTATAACTCTGGAACATTACGTTTTCTCAAAGGTTCGATTTCTGCTTGCCGTGCAGGTGTGCCAAGAAGCCATCTTATTAGCTACAAAGTTGATGGCGCACTCATCCAAGAATTGTTCTCTTTCGATGGTATCGGTACACAGGTTGTCATGGCCAGTGCCGAACAGGTGCGTGAAGCGGACATCGATGACATTGGCGGTATTTTAGATCTTATTCGCCCACTAGAAGAACAAGGTGTGCTAGTAAGGCGATCTCGCGAGCAACTTGAGCAAGAAATTAATAAGTTCACCATCATCGAAAAAGACGGCTTGATCATCGGTTGTGCGGCTTTGTACCCATATATTGAAGAGCAAAAAGCGGAAATGGCTTGCGTGGCTATTCACCAAGATTATCGCGATGGTAACCGTGGATTATTGCTACTCAATTACATGAAGCATCGTTCAAAATCTGACAACATCAATCAAATCTTTGTGCTGACCACACACAGCCTTCATTGGTTTAGAGAACAAGGCTTTTATGAAGTGAGCGTTGATTATCTTCCGGGGGCAAAACAAGGACTGTATAACTTCCAGCGTAAGTCAAAAATTCTGGCATTAGACCTGTGAGAATTAAAGAAACGTAATTCAACCTAAACCTAAATAGTTATGCAAACCTTTACATTGACATTGGTCGCAATTTAACCTTTTCAATATACATACTGTTGGTTATAATCTGCGCAACAAACGGTCGTATTTTAAACAATCGGCAAATGGATCTAGGTGAATAACTATCACCCTAAAGTGCAGAGCAAGCTTGGCTGCTCTGCATGACGCATCAAGGACAGTTGTTACTCTTACAATGAATAAGATGAGCACTGTTATGAAAACCATTATTTGTAACTCACTTCAAAGCTTCTGGGATATGGCGGATAACCATTTTCTCGAAGGGCTCGACGTCCACTGCGTATTTCCCGTCAATGACGCCATTAAAGATTTTATCTTGGCTTATCAGCAACAATACAAAATTCGCAGCGTGTCATTTACCAATGCGTTTACACAAAATTAAAGAAGACCGAGCATCGCGCTCGGTCTTTTGGTATGTATGTTCAATAAAAGGCCATAATTAATAACGTCGAGAATATAACGAATAGAATGATTAGCAGTATCAACCAATAAACCAAGCTAACGTTAATCAGCCATTGAGGACTTAGACTGCGTACATCGCTCAGTCCTCTTTTTCGACCAAGTCGAGGAAACGCGATGGCAGCAAGCAAGCCCGTGCCATAGATAAGAGAGCCAAAATGAAAACCGGAACTGATGGCTAGCTCAACTTCCATATAATGCTCCCGTGTATAAGCGTATTGCTTAACCTCTTCAGGAGTGACACATGTAAGAATTATACCGACAATCAGATACCAAAAGATGAGCAGACCACCAGCTATAAAAAATACGACAAACGATAGCTCTACCAAAGACATGATAAGTCCAACTACCTTTGATAATTAAGAGATGGATAGCCATGTAATCATTGAGATAATGACTGTAAACATCAGAAGCAACATTACCGTTGTATAAAACACACACACATAAATAAACCCTCGTCCGCACACACTCCGAATATCTGCCAGCCCTCGCTTTCTTCCCAACAGGGGGAAACATACGCTAGCGATCAAACCAACTCCATAGATAAGAGAGCCAAAATGAAAACCGGAACTGATTGCTAGCTCAACTTCAGAAAAATGTCGCTCATTGAAAGCGTAGTGCTTTACATTTTTGGGTGTAAAGAAGACGAGAAAAGCACCTAGCACTACAAACCAAGTAAACAACGCAGCGCCTGATACAAAAAAAGCGATAAATGCGATATGTAGAAGCCAGGAAAAATCCACGGTCACACCTCATGCGACATTAAAGCTCAAACATTATCGTCGAAAAAGCATGGGGTTCAATGCAGTTCGAATTGCTCAGACATAAAAATGGCGGGATTACGACC
>NZ_MDAW01000120.1:50732-77699 GCF_002875385.1 Vibrio sp. 10N.222.52.B12
GGATTACGACCCGCCACATAAAAACATATTCAGTTCATGAAAACTTCTCGTTTTTGAATGAATAAACTCAGTTCCTAAGTCGCTCAACCAACCCACTTGCTCGAGTGGTTTTTACCTTAATACCGCGCTTGAGAACATTCATCTCGGCGTACATCGCAAGGCGTTTCTTTGCACGAGTAATACCTGTGTAGATCAGCTCGCGAGTGAGGATTGGACTGAAATCTGGCGGCAGTATCATTAGCGTGTATTCAAACTCACTGCCCTGTGATTTATGAATGGTCATCGCATATGCGGTTTCATGCTCAGGGACTCGGCTTGGCAGCACCGACTTCACGCTGCCATCCGGTAGTTCAAAGAACACTTTAAGACGCGGCTCTCCTTCGCTGTCGTCTCGCATACAAATGCCGATATCACCGTTATACAACCCCAAGCCATGATCATTACGCGTGACCATCACTGGCCTGCCGTGATACCAAAGTTCATCTTGGGTTTGAATCAGCTTACGTGCTGCTAGTGCTTTTTCAATGCGTTGGTTTAAACCGGTCACACCAAAATCACCTTCACGAATGGCACACAATAATCGGCATTGATTAAAGGTATCCAACACGGCTTTGGCTTTGTGGGTCAGTGTTTCTGGTTCCCCAGTCTTCTGGTCAATCTCTTGCTGTCCGATGCGTTTTAAATAACGACCATATTCGGCAACCAAAGTCTGCATCATCTGATTGTAATTTTGGCTGCTCAGTGCGAAATGCTCGATATCAGCAAAATCACGATTCCAAACGTCGTCTACTTTTGCCGCTGAGCCAGCGTTGACCGCTTTTGCTAGCTGACCGATACCAGATCGAGCGTCGAATCGGTAACTCTTTTGTAGCATGCACAAGCTATCGGCAATCGAAGCATTACTGTTGGTACTGTACGCCAACGTGTCAAAGCCTGTTAACTTCGCGACCGCAGACGCCTGCTCTTTGCCAAAGCCGAATGCGTGGAACGAACAGATATCACCAAGTACCGCACCCGCTTCTACCGATGCCAACTGGTCTTTATCTCCGAGAAGAATCAAACGTGCATGCTTTGGTAGCGCATCGACAACTTTGTACATCATCGGCAGATCGACCATGGAGGCTTCATCCACCACTAAAATATCGAGGTGCAGCGGATTTTGTTTGTTGTGACGAAACTCTGCACTGTTTGGGATCGCGCCCAATAGGCGATGCAAAGTGCTCGATTCGGTTGGAATTTTCGCTTTAAGCTCAGGCTCCACTGGCAACTCTTGAATCGCTTTACCAATAGATTCCGTCAAACGTGCTGCGGCTTTACCTGTTGGCGCCACCAGCTTGATGGTGAGGTTTTTCTCTTGCCCTGCTTGCTCAATCAGCGCGGCTAGCAGTTTGGTTACCGTGGTGGTTTTACCCGTACCCGGACCACCTGAAATCACCGCAAAACGACGCGTCAGTGCCACCGCAGCAGCGACCTTCTGCCAGTTAACACAAGCCGATAATGGTACAAGCTTGTCCAGTACTTGCAAATCGTGAACTTGTTTTGCTTGGCAGACTGCCCCGTCAATGGCTGCCCAATCGAGACTGTCTACGGTAACCACATCCAAATGGTCACAGACTAGCTGCTGGCGTAACACTTGGTTGCTGGTTCCTGCCTCTACCGCTTTGGCTAGTGCATTGAACAGAAAGTGGTACTGACGAGCGAATAAATGATGAAGCAACTCAGACAAACGTGTGAACTCTTGAGGCTGAAGGTTTACAGCCGCGCTGAGTTGATTGAGCTTGTCCGCCAACGTCACTTCATAGTGCCAGTAACGATGTAAGTAGAGACGTTCGCCATCAAACATCATTGGCAAAGCTTCACCTTGAGTACCAACCAAAGGCGATACTTGCAGAAGCTCCACCCAATTGACGCCCTGCAGTTGAGTATTAAGCGTCAGCGCAGACTCTCCAAACAGACCGAGCTTACTGCCAAGATCTGCTGGTTGCCCTTGGCTATCAAACAGAGGCAAGCAGATGTGTCCTTTGCCTAACTCACTACTGACCACGCCTGCAATAAATGCCAGTTCTTGGCTTTTCGCTTGTTGCTCAACTTGCGAATAGATAAAGCGCGCGAACTGGAAATCCAATTGGCGAATCGCCCCTTTATTTGCTAGCGATTCTAACGTTGCCAATAGATCTGGTGTTGCCACAGGGCTGGTTTGTGCAGAAAGAAGATCATTGGTTTTCATCAAATTAACTCCATCTGACCAGATTCACTGGATCGCGTATCTGGTGCTTGACCATCAATCAAATGATCCATCTCTTGTAAAAATTCGAAGGTTGGCTTGGCAGAAAAAATACCGTGATCACTTTGCCCATCCATACCACGCAAGAACAGGTAATAAACGCCGCCAAAGTGCTGTTCATAATCATAATTTGGCAATCTGCTGCGTAAGAAACGATGCAGCGCCAAAGCATAGATTTGGTATTGCAGATCGTAACGGTGATCCGCCATCGCCGACTTCAACGCATCGCCATGATAGTGGAACACATCATCACCTAAGTGGTTCGATTTCCAGTCGAGGACGTAGTATTTGCCTTGGTGCTCAAACACCAAGTCAATAAAGCCTTTCAACATACCTTGCACGGTTTGGAAACCCAGATCGCCCGCTTTGGCAGACAGCGGATCATGACGTTGAATCACGCGGTTCAATGCTGGTGCAGACAGCACTTCAATCGGTAATAAGAATTCCATCTCAACCAAACGTTGCGCCGGACCTTTATGATTGAGCAGTAGTGCTTTGCTATCCAAAGGCGTTGCCAGCACGGTATCAATCAACTGTTGCAGGATTGGCAGCCACTCTTCATCAAGCTGCTCACTTTCCATCAAACCGAGGATAATTTGGGTGTTCTCTTCCGTTGTCGCTGGTTGAGTAAACTCAATTTCCTCAAATAAGCTGTGCAGGAAAGTACCCGGACGTGCGCCACGCGGGAAGTTGAAGATAGAGCGTTCTGGCTCAACCAATTCCGCCTCATCTTGCTCTTCTGAAGAATCGATATCAAAGCCGGTGATTTCAATCGTCGCGTCATGTTCAGCATGATGAGAACCTTGCTTAACCAAGCCCGAGTAACTGGTGATGCGCCAGTTTCTATCAATCGGGTTTTGCAGCTCTTTGGCAGTCAACGCGTCTAACTCAGTTTGATCCGCAACATACATCTCATCGTGCTGCTTTGGAGGATCACAAATCACGACGTTATCGAGATTCTCTTGCTGCTTCTTCAACCCAACAAACAAATCGTTGATACCGCCTTCTTGACCATTTTGCATCAAGTAACCAATTGCGCTGTGATGCACGCCAGTTGGCTCTTTGGTTGAGCGGCCATTGCGCAGCGGCGAAGCACCAATAAAGCAGGCATACACGGCACGCGTTAGCGCTACGTAGATAAGGCGCAAGTCTTCAGCGAGGCGTTCTTTATCTGCCTGTTTTAACGACGCATCGTTACCCGTGATATCAAGAACGGTGCGATCGTTCTCAGCATCGTAGTATTTGGCTTCACTTGCTTCTCGGTAACCAAACACAAATGGCAGAAAGACCAAGTCATATTCCAGACCTTTAGATTTGTGAATGGTGACGATTTGCACCAAGTTACGCTCTGATTCCAGACGCTGAATTTGGTCATCGCTGCCACCTAACCCGTGCTCTGCATCGCTGATGGATTGGGCTAACCAACGCAGCAAGCCGTGGTCGCTGTCTAATTCGTTGCTCGCTTGCTGCAATAGCTCACCAATGTGCATCAGATCGGTAAGCACTCGCTCACCGTTTTCGCTTTGTGAGCTCGCTCCTTCTTCTAGCAGACGCTCAGCAATATGGCGCTTACTGATCACTGCTCGCAGCATAGGTAGCACACCACGTTGCACCCAAAGTTTGCGGTATTCTTTGAACTCGTTAACCGCGTTTTCCCACACGGTTTCGTCGTTATTGAGGGCGTCTAAGCTGGCAGCATCCAGAGCGAATAATTCTGATGCTAGGCTGGCACGTAGTGCTCTGTCATTTTCTGGCGTTAACACCGCTTGCAGTAAACGCTGTAGGTCTTGCGCCACAGAGCTAGTAAACACGCTATCACGGTTAGAAAGGTATACGCTGGCAATGCCTTGGCCTGCTAACGCCTGCTTGACCATGCGACCTTCGCTACCCGTGCGCACCAACACTGCAATGTCACCCGCTTTGACTGGATTCTGCTTTTCGCCATTGACCAGACACGCTTGACCTTGTTGCGCTGCGGTCAAAATGGTTTGAATTTGGCTCGCTGTCGCCTCTGCCATAGCGGTAAGGTATTCACCTTTTGGCAGAGGTTTATCTTCCGCTTCTTGCAGCCAATAAGTCAGCGCAGGTTGCTTTTGACCACCCATAGTCCAAACTCGTTTGTCAGCACTTGGGCTGTAATCCACAGAATGGAATGGAATGTCAGAGTCGTAAATAAACGGGCTATCTGGCAGAGCAAAAATCTGGTTCACTGCCAATACCATATCGGCACTTGAGCGCCAGTTGGTGCCAAGCGTGTAGTGAGCACTAACTTGGTTACGCGCCTTGATGTAGGTAAAGATGTCCGCCCCACGGAAACCGTAAATCGCCTGTTTCGGGTCACCGATCATAAACAAACCGCACTCAGGATTATTCAAATAAATGCGACTGAAAATACTGTATTGCAGTGGGTCGGTATCTTGGAATTCATCGATCATCGCAACCGGATAAAGCGTGCGAATGCGCTCTGTCAGTAGTGCGGTTTCATCGGTATCAATCGAGGCAGAAAGCTGAGTCAGCAAGTCATCGAATGACAACCATTGTTTCTGATTTTTTGCTTTTGCCAGCATCACGCGACAATGCTCAATTGCGTGAGCCAATAGCGGCGCTTTTAAACTGATTGGGTTGGCAAGGAAAGCTTCAATCGCCTCAAACACAGGGTGCTGTGGCGCAGTGCCTTTCGGAGTTTTCTCAAACAACACATTCTGGGCGAACTTCTCCAGCTTATCTGGATAGTCATAGCCCGTGGTTTCTGTCGAAGCCCATACGTTGACCGCTTCTAACCACGTCGGCAAAGACTTTTTGGTGTAGCTGCGTTTGTTGACATCGGAATCAGAAATCAGTGTGAGGAAGTCCTCTTGGCTATCACGCCATTGGGCTTTCAAAGCATCAATTTGCTTTAAGTTTTGCTCATGCAAATCGGCAAGGCTACCTTGCATTGCAGGAACAGAGAGACTTAGCGGCGCGCCTGTGAGGTAGTTGCTGATGTCATACAACAGATCCGATGGCAAGCCCCAGAGTTGGCGAACTTCTCCAGCCAAAGCGAATGGCAGAGGGTAGAAGTTACGACGCCAGTAATCGGCAACGACTTGCGCTTTTAGGTGGCTTTCGTCCGTTACAAACTCATTATTGAAACGGCTACCGGATTCGAATGCGTTTTGCGTCAGCATGCGTTGGCAGAAACCGTGAATGGTGTACACCGCGGCTTCATCCATTTGGCGCTCTGCTTGCAAAAGGATCTCAGCGGCTTGCTTATGATCCTCGATTTCTTCCAACAAAGGCTGAATCACAGGATCTAAGCTTTGTCCGCGAGCGAATGCGATCCTCGCGTCGTGAATACGCGCACGAATACGATCACGCAGCTCCGCCGTTGCAGCTTCGGTAAAGGTCACTACCAGAATTTGATCCACGGTCAACGGCACGCGGTGCTTCGTATCGGCAGTGCCATGCCCTAGTAGGAGTCGCAGATACAAGCCCGCTATGGTAAAGGTTTTACCCGTACCCGCCGATGCTTCAATTAACCTTGCACCATGCAGCGGAAAAGTCATGGTTTGCAGTGGAGTTGGAACTGACATTTGCGCCATAACGCTGAATCTCTCCGGATTATCGACTGATCGAACTGTGATCTATCGTTAAAAATTCTATTAATATGTCTAATAGGTTGGAATATTTAGACCTTTGTGGGATCTCACTCACGGTTATCATTACGGAGTACCGTTAGTATGCGCCTCACGAGATAAGCCAAGCCTTTCAGGCAGCTACACTCAAACGAATCATGGTCCCTCTGACCTTGTGGCCGTACAGCGAACGCCCTACAAAAAATAATGATTTTCTGGCGGCCACCCTACTCTCTTCTTTATCTAAATAATCCAACTTACTTTTCATCATCGGCATCCATCGCCGTCAATCTTGCGCCTTGAAGAACCAATGCAGTCAGTGTGCGAACTTCCGCTGCAAGCTCATCATTCCAAGCCGACCAAATACGCGAAATATACGCATTGTTTCCTTCGCCTGGGCTCATGTAACCATCATTGAATGCGTCCGCCATTTTCTTCAGCGATTTCTCTTCGTCATCAGCCCAGTGGCCACGACTAAAGCCCGCCTCAACGCACGCCAGTGCTGTTTTCGGGAAATATGGTAATGGCTTGGTCATGCCTTCAAAAAACAGACGTACTAGTTCAGCAAGCAGTTGTTTCGCTTGCGCAGCGTCTGCCATTGCTGGGTAAACTAAATGCACCGCGCCTTCCTTGCGGTCATAACCGATAACGTGGGTCTTTCTAGGCTGACCAGAGGCAGACATAGCAAGATGATCAATCCATGCAGCAAGATAATCCTGCGCACGAATTTTACCGCTGCGGTAGCGAATCAATCCAGATTGATAGCATTGAGTTAGCCAACCGGTTAGACGGATATTTTTTCCTTCACCAAGCACATCGAAGGTAAGGTCGATTTCTAAATCGTCTTTCGGTGCGCCGGATAAAAACGCCAACTTGTCCACCAACTCTTCCGCTTGCACGCGGTTGGTTTCAAACTCGATATCACCAAATGCGCCAACCGGTAATTTGCCCTGTGCGCGTTGCTCACTCATAAAGTGCTTGAGCACGTCAGCTTTTGCGGACGGTTGAGTAATGGCGGTTTCGAGCAATTTTTCTAGTAACTCATCGCGCATTTGATAGCTTTCTAAGCCGCCTAATACAAAGGGCTCGTCATCTTCCATCACAGGCAATGGCGGCTCGAACATCACTTTCAAACGGCGGTTAAAGAAATACTGAACTGGCAAACGCCAGAAGCGTTGTAATTCCACCAAGTCCAACTCGATTGGGAAGGTTGCGCCAAGCAAGTAATCATCCAATGCGCGGTTAAACTCGCCACGCGCATGACCTTGCGATTGATTGCTTTGGGTCAACGCGGCCGGAATCCACTCCTTAGCATAGCTTGAGTGAGAACCTTGGAATGCGCTTGGGCTGAATGGCACCATGGCATGCACGTTCACTAACTCGTTGAGTAGTTTATCTCCGGAGTCATCGACGGGCTGGTCTTGATCGCCATCTAGGCAGTAATTTTGGTGGCAATATTCCATCAACTCCGATACCAGCACAGACGGCACGCGCTCAGTGTTATCTTGGATAGAACGCCCAACGTAACTGATGTACAAACTTTGCTGCGCTGACAGCATGGCTTCTAAGAATAGGTAACGGTCATCGTCTCGGCGTGAACGGTCGCCCGGCTTAGTGCGCCCCGTCATTAAGTCAAAACCTTTTGGTGGCATTGAGCGCGGGTAAACGCCATCATTCATACCAAGTAGACATACGGTTCTAAATGGGATCGAGCGCATAGGCATCAGCGTACAGAAGTTCACTTGCCCGGCAAGGAAGCGCTGGCTGACCCGTGTTCCTGACAGCTTGTTTTGTAGATACTGGCTGACAATAGAAGGTGACAAGGCATCATCAAATGCCGCATCGGTTAGCTGTTCTTTCAGTTGGCTTAAGGTATCTCGAATCGACTTGAGCGCCATTTCCCCTTCTAGCTCCACAGAGAAGAAGTCATCCAACATCGCCACCAAGGTTTCACGCCATGCATCAATCGACTGAACATGGGAAAGTTTGCGGCGATATTGGCTAATTTGTTGAATAAAGTGAGCTAACTTACCAGCAAGTTCTGCGCCCATACCTTGCACTTCATTGTATGGCGAGAGGCTACCCTCTTGCGCTTCAAACAAACCGGCAGATTCTGGCATCGCGTAACCTAACAACATACGCTGGATACCAAATTGCCATGTATTTTGGCGTGTTTCTGGCAGTTCAAATTCGCTGCCGGTATGGCTATCTAGCCCCCAGCGAATGCCAGATTCTTCCACCCATTGTTTGGCTTGAAGGAAATCATCTTCGCTGAGATCGAATCGCTTCAAAATCGCTGGCGTTTCTAACAACTCAAGTAATTCAGAAGCCAAGCAACGTGTATTCGGTAAATTAACAAGTTGCATGAAAGCCGCCAAAATTGGGCTTTCTTGGTCGGCCGTTCGGTCTGAAATCGAGTAAGGAATAAATCGCTCACCCGGCGCATTGCCGAATACCGCCTGAATCGCAGGGCTGTAAGCATTAATGTCTGCCACCATGACAATAATATCGCGCGGTTTCAGTGTTGGATCAGCATCGAACATTGCCAAAAGCTGATCGTGTAGCACTTCCACTTCTCGCATTGGGCTGTGGCAAGAGTGCAAGCTCAGAGATTTATCACCTAAACTCACCACTTGTTTGTGCTGGCTGCTGTCGATTTGCTCGTCGTCTTGGTGCTCTTCTAAATTAAGAATATCTGCTTGAAGTTGATGGAGCAGACTGTCGCGCTCGACATCAACAAAAGCTTCAATCTCATGAGACTCGAGCTGCGACAACAGATACATGTTATCGCGCCCAAGTTTACCCATCGACGCCAACAAGCTGTTACCCACCACATCGGTATGCAGCTCATCCACCACGTTTTCTTCTAGTGAACCTTTTAACTGCTCACTCTCACCTTGCACTTCAGAATGGTCTTCTTGCCACACCACGTGCTGACGATGTTTTGCTGCTAAGCGAGCTAGGAATTTACGGTCGCGTACCTCACCCCAGTAATAACGACAAGGGTTGGTAAACATCAGATGGACATCAATATGTTCACCAATGGCTTTTAGCGCATCCATGTAACGTGGTGGCAGTGAAGAGATACCAAACACAAACAGGCGCTTCGGCAGATGATCAAAATTGCCGTTGAAGTTTTCTAGCGTGTCAATGAAGTGTTCGTACAAATTGGCACGATGATAAGGCGATTGCCCAAGAGTAACCGTGTGGTCGTACAATGCTTGCCACAAAATCGGCTGCCATGGATGCTCGTCTTCAAGTTCAGGCACCGTTTCTCCTGCTTCCCAGCTTGCAATCCACTCTGGGCGGTACACTAAATAGCCATCAAAGATATCGGCAATTTTCTCTGCTAATTGATACAGCTTGGAGTTGTCACTGTCGTCTTGAAGATAACGTGCCAAAGGTTCGAATGACGCTTCGTTCAACAAACCCGGAAGCAAGTGCATCAGCTTCCACGTCATGGCTTCTTTGTTGAAGGCACTGCGCTTAGGCACATCAGCCAATACTTGGGTGAACATGTCCCAAATAAAAGTCGCTGGCAGCGGAAATTCTAAGTTTGCCGCAACACCAAACTCTTTCGCCAATTCCATTTTTAACCACTGAGACATACCCGGGCTTTGCACCAGAATTTGCTCTTTTTCGAATGGGTTTTCTAATGGACTGATGCGAATCAGTTCAACAAGAAGTGATTTGAGAACATCGACCTGATTGGAGTGATAGACAGTAAACAAAGTAGGAGCACCGAATGCCAATGGAAACTGCTAGCAAGCTTAGCACAGCCGCATTTATTCCTAGAGCGATCTCGATAGCTTAAATAACAAAAGGTTAGAGATTAGACAAAGTTTGAACAAGTAATCAACTGCCTGTATGTAGACAATGACTTCCCTTCCTCACTGAGTACTCAAGGTAGATATATAAAATACAGCGGAGTTGGAAGGAAGGGATAGCTCACACCAGTGTATCCCCCCTAGCGAGCATATTGATGAAGTAAATGTTGCCTTAACACAGACACACTCGACAATATCACCCTCCTTTGGAACAAATGAGGGTGATAGTTCTTTGAACTGTAGCCGACAGGAAGCCCAGTTTTGTCATCAACTAACCAAGAGTCTGCTGGATGACACTTATCCAATTTGTAGATAAGTGACCAAACGCTGACACCTAGGATTTCAGCGACCGCTTTATTACTGGCTCTAAAATGGTTGTCGTTCAAGTAGTGTAAGATTTCTTCGAGAGAATACTGCATGCTGATACCGTGTCTGAGCGTGTTATTTGCGCAGCAATCGGAAAACAAAAAGCAAAATGACAGCGCCGATGGTCGCAGTAATAATCCCCTCAACGCTCAACACACCTACAGCACCAAAACCAAACATTGAACCTACGTAGCCACCGACAAATGCACCAAGCACACCAAGAATGATTGTCGCAATCCAACTGTTTGAAGTACGTGTTGGTAATATCCATTGTGCCAATAGACCAGCAACCAAACCTAAAACGATCCAAGCAATAATAGCCATGAAGTAATCCTTCCTATTGAGAAAGTTAACATTCTAGAAAGTTATATTTTTTATACATTAGCACTCGGTAATTTATACATTCGCGAGTGCCTAAGTCCGCCAAAGGTTATGACTTTGAGTAGGCATAGTGAAGAGAGGTAAGTTTCGAATTGCCATCTTCTGCATGAGAACTCTCGCTACAATGGTTGCGGTTACTAAAGTTTGATGTATTAAAATTGTATCTAATTTTCCGCCACCCTTTGGGGTGGCATTTTTTTATCTGCAGATTGGCTTTAGACCCCACCCTACCGATACAAAAAAAGCCTCTTGGCGAGAGAGACCAAGAGACTTTGCTTTACGAGTAAGACTTATGCGTGATGTGTTGTCATCAAGCGTGGTTGAATCAGTAAGTTATTGATGTATTGCAAACCTACGTAAGTCACCACAATCGTTGCCACAATCAATTCGATACCTGCTAGACCGCGAACTTGTTGTACATAGTGCGCTGCTAGACCATTTGCTTCCATCCAATTTGCTGTTTTGAACAGAGCCGTTGCACCAATCACCATTGGGAAGGTAAACGCTGCGTAACCTGGGCTAAATGGCAGTCTTAGCAATTTAAAGAAGGCTAAGTAGATGATGGCTGTCATCAATACCGCGATACCAAACAACAGAGCAATAATCACTGGCGAAGGCGTCGCTGTTACGGTTAGGTAACCAGCCAATGATAGGCTTGCTGGTGCCGCCATGATTGCCATGGTTGGTTTTGCTGCATCTGGGATTTCATGAGTGAACATAAAACGGTAGATCATCATTGGCAACATCACCGCGTAAGCCACCATACCGAAGACCAACGCACCGTGTGCAATAGGTGCAAGCACTGGGTTACCTGAGAAAGACACGTCTGCAACGATAATACCCACTGGTGGTACGAACCAGCTTGGCACCATGTGGTGTAGTTCGAAGTCTTTCGCGCGGTGGTACAAGAAGCTCACTAGGAACACGATATGTAGAGCTACCGCCACTAACCAAAGCACGTCACCTGCAACAGGGAAAAAGTGCCCTAGAGAATTTGAAACCACCATGGTTCCCATCGCGAAAGTTGGAACGACACTACCCACCACAGGGTGCGCAAGATCTTGTCTCAACAAATGATTGTGAAAAAGAAATTTAGTCGCCAAGATTGCTAGCAGTACGCTTGCAATACCTGCGCTAATCCACTGTCCATAGCCATGTAATTCGGCGAAGTTTTCCCAACTCCAACCTAAGCTCGCAATACCAAGAGCCAGACCCGCCATTGGGGTTGGTGCTCCCATTACTTTTGCTTTTGTTCTTTGAATCATTACGACCTCAAAATCTAGGCTAACTTTCTATGGGGTGTATATTACTCTTGCACTTCGTTCCAATATATCTAATTATTTAAAACTAACGTTCAGATAAACTTAACGGAATATCATGCCTAGTCATATCTCTCTTAAACAACTGAAAGTTTTTACTACGATCACTCAGCACAAAACGCTAACTGCGGCTTCTGAAAGCCTGTTTCTTTCTAAGGCGGCCGTGAGTATGGCGCTGTCTGAGTTAGAGAAACAAATTGGTCATCACCTATTTGATCGGGTGAACAACCGCTTAATTCTCAACCAAGAAGGACAAAAACTTTTGCCCCTCGCGGATGAACTCCTCAACCGAGCTCGGGATATTGAGAGTGTGTTCGATGGCGACCAAACCTTATCAGGGCTGCTTCGCATCGGTGCCAGTGACACCATCGGCAACCAAGTTGCACCTTACCTGTTAAGTGATTTTCGTGATGAAACCAATCACCAGTCGCAGAGTTTATTCATCTCTAACTCTGCCCAGATTTGTGACATGTTGATCGCGTACGAACTCGACATCGCGCTCATCGAGGGCAAGACCATACACCCAGAGTTGGAATCAACGCAATTCAGTGAAGACGAAATGTGTGTGATTTGTCCGCCGGACTACCCTAACTTCGATGAAGGACCTATCAGCCTAAACGAGCTCGAAGACACGGAATGGATTCTGCGTGAGGCGGGTTCTGGCTCTCGAGAGTTCTTTATGCGCGCCATCGCTCCGCGTCTAGAACACTGGCATGAGGCTTTTCAACTAAACACCACCGAAGCGCTGATCAATTCTGTATCTGCCGGACTTGGCCTAGGTTGTTTATCACGCCTATCTGCTGAACCTGCAATTCGCGATGGTCGTGTGAAAATGCTCAACATGCCACTGGATATGAAGCGTCGCTTCTGGCTTTTGATCCACAAAGAGAAGTATCAAAACCCGCTCCTGCGTACATTCATTGAATTCTGCCAAGATTGGGAGCGACCAGAGAACCCTCATCTCAAAGATGGCTAGTTCGAGATAGCTCGTTCACGGGAGATAGTTCAAGGCAGATAGTTCAAATGCTGGTCACTTAGTTGTACACGGCTCTCATTCTGAGGCTTGTCGCTAGACTTAATTGGTCAAAAACTGTATAAAAAGCCAGTATAAAATTTAACAAATTAACTTAGAGGACCAACCATGGCTGTAATCGTCAAGTACGTGGTAGAACGCAATGGAGAAGAGAAAATGACTTTTACCTCTAAAGCGGAAGCTGACGCATACGACAAAATGCTGGATATGGCGGACGAGTTATTCTCACTGCTAAGTAAGAGTGAACTTCTAGAAGACGAAGGTAAGCAAGAAGATCTTGCAATGTACCTTGCGCAAAACAAAGAAGAAGTGCTTTACGCTCTAGGTGCAAAACGTAAACCTGCACCAAAAAAAGCAAAGAAGCTTGAAGCTGTTGAAGAAGATAGCGAGCAAGAAGACGCTGCATAAGCCTCTCATTTGTTTAGAGAAAACGTCGCATTATGCGGCGTTTTTTTATGCGTTGCATTTATCACCATATATCTCTGAGAATATAAAGAACCGATTTAATATCCCAAATTGCTCTAAATTTCATGTTGCAGATTAGTGTGACTTAGATCTAATCTAAATGGACACGGTGATGGGGTGCCACCGGAATCGAAAGATTCGAACCGCTTTAAAGCTAATGACTCCTACAGAAACGAAAATAGGTCAGCCCTGTTGGAAATGCTTTCGCCGATGTTGTGAAAGCAAGAGTTCTGTAGTGAGCAATTCAACTCTTCTCCAACCCCGCTCCTGTTTTCTCAAAAATTAAAAAGATATCCAAAATAGTTGTTAACTCAACAAGGCGACAAACGCGTGAGCCTCCTGAACATAGTTTTTCTATCTGATGGAGCGAATAAGAGCAGTCAACGCCGTTGAGTCTGACCAATATGCCGGATATCGTACACTGGGAAAACATTATGCAATACTCACACGAAATCCAATCAATGTGCCCGATTCAACGCGGCGATCTTCATGCATCTGCACCGATCCCTGTTGAAGGCGCAATGATCAATCCAAAAGACGTTATCGCGATTTCTGGTCTTAGCCACGGCGTTGGTGCTTGTGCTCCTCAACAAGGCGCAGCAAAACTGACCCTTAACGTCAAAAACGGCATCATCGAAGAAGCTTTGATCGAAACGATCGGCTGTTCAGGCATGACTCAATCAGCAGCGATGGCCGCAGAAATCCTAACTGGCAAAACCATTCTTGAAGCACTGAATACCGACTTGGTATGTGATGCTATCAACGTCGCGATGCGCGAAATCTTCCTTCAATTTGTTTACGGTCGTACTCAATCTGCTTTCTCTGAAGGCGGCTTGGAAATTGGTGCGGCACTGGAAGACCTTGGTCAAACTCAACGTAGCCAAGTGGGTACTAGTTACTCAACTAAAGCAAAAGGCGTGCGTTACATGGAGTTAGCTGAAGGCTACGTAACAAAACTCGCGCTAGACGAAAACAAAGAAGTGATTGGTTACCAATATCTCAACCTCGGCAAGATGATGAAAGCCATCAACGAAGGCGTATCTGCTGCAGAAGCCGCAGGCAAAGCAACGGGGACTTACGGTCGTTTTGACGAAGCCGTATCTACCATCAACCCACGCCAACAATAATTGCCACCAAGAGGAAAGAGATTATGAACACTCCAATTACTGAATCTGTACGTCGCACATTAGACGAAATGCAATTTTCTTCTCTGGAAGAGGCTTACCAATACTGTATGGATCGTGGTATCGACCCTAAAGCGCTGGTGATGGACACTCAACCTATCGCGTTTGAAAGCGCTGCCGATGCCTACACGCTAGGCACTGCTTTGGCGATTTTCCGCGGAGCAAAAACAGCAGAAGAAGCAGCAAACATCATCGGTGAAGGCCTTCAAGCCTGCACAAAACCAGGCAGCGTAGCAGAACAACGCCGAGTGGGTATCGGTCACGGCGCATTGGCGGCTCGTCTATTAAATGAAGAAAGTGGCTGTTTCGCTTTCCTTGCCGGCCATGAGTCATTCGCAGCGGCAGAAGGCGCAATCAAAATCGCATTGAACGTCAACAAATCACGTAAAAATCCGTTGAAAGTTATCCTAAATGGTTTGGGTAAAGACGCCGCTTACCTAATCTCACGCATTAACGGTTTCACTTACGTGCGCACTCAATACAACTACCAAACTGGTGAATTAGTGGAAGTAGAACGTCGCCGTTTCTCCCAAGGTCCACGAGGTGAGATCCTTTGCTACGGTGCAGACGATGTACGTGAAGGCGTGGCTATCATGCATAAAGAGCAAGTAGACGTGAGCATCACAGGTAACTCAACCAACCCGACTCGCTTCCAACACCCTGTAGCAGGCATCTACAAAGCAGAACGTAACCGTGAAGGCATGCCTTACTTCTCTGTGGCATCAGGTGGTGGTACTGGTCGTACTCTACACCCAGATAACGTGGCAGCAGGCCCAGCCTCTTACGGCATGACCGATACCATGGGTCGCATGCACGCCGATGCGCAATTCGCGGGTAGCTCTTCAGTACCAGCACACGTAGCGATGATGGGCTTCATCGGTATGGGCAACAATCCAATGGTAGGTGCAACGGTTGCACTTGCAGTAGAAGTCGGTGAGCTAAGCCTCTAAGTCGATTTATCGCTTTACTATCCAAAGCCAGTAAATCCAACAAACCCAGTGTAGGGGGAGTGACTTCGGTCCTCCCCTTATTTTTTGCGGTGCTCCCTTCTCCCACTTCACTATGTCTCTGCCCAAAATCGGTCTGATAAGGCTTTTGCGACACATTTCTCATCAGACAAACATATCTCTAAAAAGACAAAAGGTATCCATCTACGGACTTTCTCCATTTCCCCTCTTTAAACTCCCCAATACTCTCTTTATGATGACTGACAACTTAATTATTTCTTGTCAGTGAACAGACGAGACACAAGACTCAACACATGGAGATCAACTATGGCTTTCTTCTCTCTAGCCTTTGGTACGGCAACTAAAAACCGCGACGGCAAAATCATCGAAGCGTTTTTCCCAAACCCAGTTCTTAACCCAAGCGAAGCGCTTGTTAACGCACTAGCAGCAATAGCAGGTTACGAGCAAGGCAACCAAGCTATCGAGATCTCTGCAGCACAAAGCGCAGAACTGGCAGCAGCATTTGAAGCAAACGGCGATGCGGCAAACGCATCTTTCGCAGCAAAAGCAGCAGAATCAGCACAACCACTTGTACTGGTTATCCTTGCAACTGACGAACAGCCACAAAGTGTTGCTGAAGGTTTCCTAAAACTTCAACTTATCTCTAACCGCCTAGTTCAACCGCACGGCACGGTACTAGACGGCATCTTCGGTCTACTACACAACATCGCATGGACTAACGAAGGTCCAATCGACCTACCTGAACTAGCAGAGCGTCAAATCGAAGCTCGCCTAGCGGGTCGTGCACTAAGCGTAGATTGCGTAGACAAGTTCCCTAAAATGGTGGACTACGTGGTACCAACTGGCGTTCGTATCGCTGACACTTCTCGCGTACGTCTTGGCGCACACGTTGGCGAAGGCACAACGGTAATGCACGAAGGCTTCATCAACTTCAACGCAGGTACAACTGGCGTGAGCATGGTTGAAGGTCGTATCTCTGCTGGCGTAGTGGTTGGTAACGGCTCTGACATCGGCGGCGGCGCATCTATCATGGGTACGCTATCTGGCGGCGGTAAAGTTGTGGTTTCTATCGGTGAAAACTCTCTACTAGGCGCGAACGCAGGTCTTGGCTTCCCAATGGGTGACCGTTGTACTATCGAATCAGGTCTATACGTAACTGCTGGTTCTAAAGTGCGCATGCTAGATTCTGCTGGCCAAGAAGTAGAAGTAGTGAAAGCACGCGACCTTGCTGGTGTGTCTGACCTACTGTTCCGTCGTAACTCTGTAACAGGTCAAATCGAGTGTCTTGCAAACAAGAGCGCGGTTGAACTGAACAGCGAACTGCATAAAAACAACTAATAAGAATACCCAAATAACCTCGAGATGCTTGATTCAGCGAGGCTGACTTGGCTTGCAGACGCGGCAACGAGTTGAAGATCTAGTCAGTCTAAAT
The DNA here is from genome assembly GCF_002875385.1 of Vibrio sp. 10N.222.52.B12. Taxonomy (NCBI): domain Bacteria; kingdom Pseudomonadati; phylum Pseudomonadota; class Gammaproteobacteria; order Vibrionales; family Vibrionaceae; genus Vibrio; species Vibrio sp. 10N.222.52.B12. The sequence goes on from NZ_MDAW01000120.1 coordinate 67,606, forward strand.
CAAAGCTCGTTAACAAAGCATGAAAGCCAAGACAACTAGCCCTTTGGGAGCATCTTGAAGTCATTTGGGTATTGCAGTGAATTAGCCCTACGAAAAATCCCCCAGCAGGAAACTGTTGGGGGATTTTTTAATTATCAGTCTTAACTAGCGCTTTATCGGACGAATCCACATCGATAAATCAGGGCATTCGTACTTTAAGTGATCCATGAATTGCTTTGCTTCCGAGTATTTGAAATACACGTCACTAAACAAATAGTACGAGCCGTGAATATGGTGCTCATATAAAGGTGCAGTCGCACATTGTGCAAATAGCTTGTTCGGAGGCTTAACGCCAGAGTAGAGCTGAACAACATAAGCCTTAGAGTTTGATGTCGATGGTCGAGATGGTTTTGGTGGTGGCGCTGGATTCGATTTCTTTTGACCAGTTTTTTTCTCTAATAATGAACAGCTGGCAGCGTTGATATCAAAAGACATCACTTTCGATTTATCCGCGGCATCCAGAATATTGACGCGCCGAGCCTTCGCATCACCAAAACATTCTTTTGCCAACGCATAAGTTGCCAGTTCGCTCAATACACAAGATGACGAGTCGTAATAGACTTGCTGCACACCGTTGTTCAACTGCGCTTGCGGAGAGCATTTCACCATCTGACGGAACTCTGCGCCATCCAAGATCCACAAATCGACCGCTTCTTGAATCGTGAGCTCTGCTTGTGCACTAGAAGCAAACCCAAAACAACTCAATAGTAAGCCCCCCCAGAAATAAGGCTTACCTTTATTCGACGGAAACACCTACTCGTCTCCACCACCATCTTGATCCGAAGACGCTGGCGCTTTTCGAGCGTAATTTGAGAACGCCTCTGGGCCATCTCTCTCTGCAGCTAGCTTCTCGATTTTTTTATCCGTTTCGTAATTAACTAATGCGTATACAGACCAAATGGCAGCGGGCAACCAACCAACCAAAGTAATCTGCAATAACAAACAGATCACGCCCGCCCAATAACGGCCAATAGTAAAAAATTGCAGCCAAGGAATTAGAATGGCAAGTACTAGTCTCATGTCATGTCCTATTAAGTCTTTTATTATTCATGATCGTATTGCGCACTAATGCTCGGCTTATCAGCGAATGAATTGCCGTCGGGATCGCTTTGTTCAAAAGAAAAGGCCGCCTAAGAATTTGGAGCTACGAGCCGACATGTGAAGCAAGACTTAAGCGGCAAGCTGAAAGGGCAAACTAAGCCACTGGAACACAGTCTTCTCCACAATGGCATTAGCAAAGGGCACCAATTTACAATACCCCTGTATAGTAACCATATCGGTGGTGTGAATATTTAGCATCTGCAAATCAAGAACAATGGGAATGCATACACAGCGGGAGCAATGAAAGAGAAGTAAAAGGTGTTGATCGCGTTCCATACATATAAAAAATCCCCCAACAGGAGAGTCACTGTTGAGGGATAATGATTGCTCAATGAGAGCCTATTGTTACGACATGGCGTGTGACGTAATACTGAGCGTTTAAAACACTCAGTTTTTTAGAACTTTACTTGTTCAGAAAGTTCACCGCTTTATCAGGGAAATCAGTAAACAAACCATCCACTTTCACCTGATTGTAGAAGATGTCCATCATCCCATCGAAGCTGTCGGTGTAAGCAGGAATACGCCCAGGGTCCGCTCGGAAAGTATAAGGGTGTACTTGTAAGCCCGCGTCTTTTGCCGCTTTCATCAAAGGTTTGATGATAATGTTATCCTTGGTTGATTTGTCATCCACCAACATTGGTTTCCAAGGACCGATCCCTTCTGCGTATTCCGCGACCTTCTTCATACCATTGGCTTCAAACATCCAGTCATAACTGTATGGTGTTGCCTTGTCGCCTCTGTACTCCATAGTCTCGTTCCAATCGGTGTAAGCCATGAGTTGAACGAGCTTTAAATCCATGTCCATTGCAGGCATGAGTTCACTGTTGATGCGCTGAAGTTCATTCGCATCAAAACACTGAAGGTACACTTTGTCGTCTTGCGAATCGTAACCGTACTGTTTTAAAACGTTAAGCACCGCTTTTGAGATGTCTTTACCTTCATGGCGATGGAACCAAGGCGCTTTGATTTCTGGGTAAATACCGATTTCATAACCCAGTGTTTTATTTAAACCTTGGATCAACTCAATTTCTTTGGCAAAAGTAGGTACGGTGAAGTCTGATTTCCACATAGGGAATCGTGTCGGATAACCAGCAACCTTGTTACCTTTATCATCGATGTTAAAGCCTTCAGTGACTCGCAATGATTTGATTTCTGCCAACGTGAAATCAATCGCGTAGTAACGACCATCTTTACGAGCACGGTCTGGGAATCGCTCAGCCACATCGGTCACGCGATCGAGGTAATGATCATGCAATACGACGAGTTGATCGTCTTTGGTCATCACCACATCTTGCTCGATGTAGTCCGGCTTCATTGCATACGCAAGAGCTTTTGCTTCTAACGTATGTTCTGGCAGATAACCCGATGCTCCTCGGTGCGCGATAACAAGCGGTTGTGCTACCGCTCCAGCTGAAATGCCGAGAGCGAGAATCGTCATGCAAATTGACGTTGTTTTCATTGTTCTTTCCTTAACTTATTGAAGGAGCAGTATTCCACCGCCCCTTTAATGTTTTATGACGCCAATGCTTCTTTCTCACGTGCTTTTTGTTCGTGATGAGCGCGTTCACCCAAGAAAGCGTAAATCAAGCAGATAATAGAGGTAATACAAGACCCGACAAGAATGATGAACCCACCATCCCAACCGAAGTGGTCAACGGTGTAACCAAGAATAGCGTTCGCAGCAACAGCGCCACCTAAGTATCCGAATAGCCCGGTCAAGCCAGCGGCAGTACCCGCCGCTTTTTTAGGAGCAAGCTCTAGTGCATACAAACCAATCAACATCACTGGGCCGTAAATCAAGAAACCGATAGCCACCAGCGCCATCATATCGACTGCTGGATTACCTGCTGGGTTAAACCAGTAAACAAGCACCGCAACCGTGACAAGTACCATAAATAAGATGCCAGCAGGGGCGCGGCGACCTTTAAACACTTTGTCAGAAATCCAACCACACAATAACGTACCAGGAATACCAGCCCACTCGTATAGGAAGTAAGCCCAAGAAGATTTATCTACTGAGAAGTCTTTTGCTTCTTTTAAATACACTGGAGCCCAGTCCAACACACCGTAGCGGATCAGGTAAACAAACGCGTTCGCGATCGCAATTGACCACAACAATTTATTAGAAAAGACATACTTGAAGAAAATCTCCTTCGCACTCATTTCTTTCTCATGAGACTTGTCGTAATCGTCTGGGTAGTCGTCTTTATACTCTTCAATTGGCGGAAGACCACAAGATTGAGGTGTATCTCTTACCGTGAACCAAATAAAGACAGCTACGAGCGTGGCAAAAAATGCAGGAACATAGAAAGCGGTGCGCCAATCGTCGTTAAATGCCCAAAGACCAAGAATAAATAGTGGACCAATTAAACCACCACCTACGTTATGCGCCACGTTCCAAACCGATACGATCTCGCCACGTTCTTTACGTGACCACCAGTGAACCATGGTTCGACCACAGGCAGGCCATCCCATACCTTGGAACCAACCGTTTAGGAACAATAGAATAAACATCGCGGTAATGCTGCCCGTAGCCCAAGGCATAAAGCCGAAGCAGAACATCACAAGCGCAGACATTAACAGACCGCCACTTAAGAAATAACGAGGGTTAGAGCGGTCAGAAACACTGCCCATTAAGAATTTTGATAAACCGTAAGCAATGGAAACTGCAGCTAAAGCAACACCTAAGTCACCACGGCTAAAACCTTGTTCAATAAGGTAAGGCATCGCCAAGCTAAAGTTTTTACGCACTAAATAATAGCCAGCGTAACCGACGAAGATACCGATGAAGAGTTGCCAACGTAAGCGAGAATAGGTGCCGTCGATCTTATCGGACGATAAGCGATCGATATGCGCCTTAGGTTTGAATATTCCAAACATAGGAACCTCATTAATTATGTGAGCGATGGTAGGGAGTAATAAATCGCGAACGAGCAAAAAGGAGTTTCGTTCGAAAGTGAATGCATTTTATGAAATGCAATTTTTATTTCTGTGATAAATGTTGCATAGGAATTAAATTTCAGTAAATACAGTAAACTAGAAGTATTTAATTAGACAGCGCTTCCATTTCCACCACATTCCGTTACTGTCTATATAGAGCATGAAGTGCGCAAACGAACAAATTCATCGCTATCTTAAGTAAACCAAGCGCTCAAATGACCACATAAATGGATAAAAGGTAGAGGTTAAAGAGATAAAACACGCTATTTAAGTAATTAAAGACCAGCATGACGTGTTGCAACAATGTCACTTCTTTAACAATTAGCATCGACATCAGCCAACCAATCCCAAAGCGCATTCAAAACAAATCTCTAGTAAAAGACGTCGTATCAACCACAAATAAACTTCTTCATTCTTAACGGTGGTTTAACTCAGAGCAACGAGCGCATCAATATCAGCCTTCCCCTTATCATCATTAGTGTCAGCTAGCTCTTTAGGGTTAGTTTTCAACCAGTAATCTGAGTAATTTCCCACCATTCGCGAAGCAGCTTCACAAAACTCCTCTTACCAGTTTGTGCATTGATTTTCACATCGGTAGTTTTAGGCCGAAAAATAGAAGTAGAAGCTTCTGAATCGTTTTATCGAGTTTCCTTTTTGAGCAAAAGATGCGTCAATTAACAAAAACGAAGAGTTTGATTAACAAATTTACGCTCAAACGCTCACTTTTAACGCTCGTTTGTTTTCGCAAACGTTTATATATGCACAATAGAACCGTGCTAGATAAGCATAAATATTAAAGGACTCTTAACATGACAACGAACAAACACCCCTCACTGCTCGGAGAATGTTTGGCCGAGTTTATCGGTACCGGATTACTTATCTTTTTTGGCGTAGGCTGTGTTGCTGCACTCGTTTTGACCGGAGCTCAATTTGGTCAATGGGAAATCAGTATTGTATGGGGCTTTGGCGTCGCCATTGCAATTTACTGTACTGCGGGCGTATCCGGTGCACACATCAACCCTGCAGTTACCATCGCGCTGGCGATGTTCCATGGATTCGATAAGGCGAAAGTGGTGCCTTATATCATTGCGCAAATGCTCGGTGCATTTTGCTCTGCCGCTTTGGTTTACAGCTTGTACAGCAACCTATTTACTGATTACGAAATCGCACACAATTTCGTTCGTAGCAGCCAAGACGCATTAGCAACAGCAGGTATTTTCTCGACTTACCCACACGCTTCTCTCTCTTTCTTTGGCGCTTTTGCTGTGGAATTCGTGATTACTGCAGTGCTAATGTTTGCCATTCTTGCTCTTGGTGATGAGAACAACGGTGCACCTCGCGGCGCTATGAACCCATTACTTATCGGTATTCTCATTGCGGTTATCGGTGGTTCTTTAGGCCCACTGACTGGCTTTGCGATGAACCCTGCTCGTGACTTCGGCCCTAAACTGTTTGCTTACTTTGCCGGCTGGGATTACGCACTGACCGGTGCGCGTGAAATCCCATACTTTATTGTTCCAATTCTTGCTCCTATCGCAGGTGCTTGCTTCGGTGGTTGGTTGTACCCGAAAGCGATTGCTACATATCTGCCACAACAAGGTCATGGCTGTACTATCCCTAACCTGTGCGAGACCGAAGAAGAAGCAGAACAAGCTCAAGCTTAAAACCAACTCATTCGAACATTTACTAAAATATAAATAACGAAACAAAAGGATTCTTACCATGACTGAGCAAAAATACATTGTTGCCCTAGACCAAGGCACGACAAGCTCTCGTGCTGTCATTCTGGATCATGACGCGAATATCGTAAGCGTCGCTCAGCGAGAATTTACTCAGATTTATCCAGAGGCTGGTTGGGTTGAACATGACCCAATGGAAATCTGGGCAACTCAAAGCTCTACTTTGGTTGAAGCACTTGCAAAAACCGGTATCCGTAGCGACCAACTTGTTGGTATCGGTATTACCAACCAACGTGAAACCACAATTGTATGGAACAAAGAAACAGGCAAGCCGGTTTACAACGCGATCGTGTGGCAATGTCGCCGTACTGCCGATATTTGTGAAGAATTAAAAGCGCGCGGACTAGAAGATTACGTTCGCGACAATACAGGTCTGGTTTTAGACCCTTACTTCTCTGGCACAAAAGTGAAGTGGATTCTAGATAACGTTGAAGGCGCGCGTGAAGAAGCGGAAGCGGGCAAGTTGTTATTCGGTACAGTGGATACTTGGCTGGTTTGGAAAATGACACAAGGCCGCGTTCACGTAACCGATTACACCAACGCTTCGCGCACTATGCTTTTCAACATTAACGACCTATGCTGGGATCAGAAAATGCTGGATGAATTAGGCATTCCAGCGTCGATGATGCCAGAAGTAAAACGCTCATCAGAAATCTACGGCCAAACTAACATTGGTGGTAAAGGCGGTACTCGTATTCCAATCGCGGGTATTGCAGGTGACCAACAAGCCGCGCTTTACGGTCAGATGTGTGTTGAAGCTGGCCAAGCGAAGAACACCTACGGGACAGGTTGTTTCTTGTTGATGAACACAGGTCAAGAGAAGGTCACATCGAAAAATGGTCTGTTGACTACGCTAGCATGCGGTCCAAAAGGCGAGCCAGCTTACGCTCTTGAGGGTGCAGTGTTCATGGGTGGCGCTTCAATCCAATGGCTACGTGATGAAATGAAGATCCTGGCTGGCGCTGAAGATTCAGAGTACTTTGCGACCAAAGTGGATACTTCAAATGGTGTTTATGTCGTTCCTGCCTTTACTGGATTAGGCGCACCATACTGGGATGCTTACGCTCGCGGTACGATTGTCGGTCTAACTCGTGGCGTAAACTCTAACCATATAATTCGTGCAACTTTGGAAGGCATCGCTTACCAAACTCGTGATGTGCTAGATGCAATGCAAGCAGACTCGGGCATCAAACTCGCGAACCTTCGCGTGGATGGCGGCGCAGTGGCGAACAACTTCCTGATGCAGTTCCAATCTGATGTTCTTAATACCGAAGTTCATCGCCCTCAAGTAACCGAAGTAACCGCTTTGGGTGCAGCCTACCTAGCCGGTCTAGCGGTTGGTTTCTGGGGTAGCATTGATGAACTTCAAGACAAAGCCGTGCTCGATCGCACATTCGAACCACACGATGATGAAGAGAAACGTAACCGTCGTTACAAAGGTTGGAAGCGCGCGGTGAAGTGTGCTCAAACCTGGTCTGAGCTTCACGACGAAGACGATTAATTTCTGATAAACGATTAGTTTCCCCCTGATTAATCGTAAAGAGCGCCAAGTTGGCGCTCTTTTTTTGCGTTCGATCGCGGATTCCCTATTCCCACGACTTCTCACAATGCGCTAATTCGAGCACAATAGAGCGAGTTTCTATATTCGAATTTGAAGCATTGGCGATTACCAGTGCACAAGGGAGTGCTAAGTGAAGCAAATACCAAGACACCAACAGATTGTTGAGTTGGTGAAAAAACAAGGCTATGTCAGCACGGATGAGCTAGTAGAAAAATTTAATGTCAGCCCTCAGACTATTCGCCGCGACCTAAATGACCTCGCAGATGAAAACAAGATTCGTCGCTACCATGGTGGCGCGACCATTCCTCTCAGTTCAGAAAACACCTCATACAACACACGTAAAGCACTTAACTTCAACGAAAAGGACGTGATTGCTGACGAGTTGGTTAAACATATTCCCGATGGCGCAACTCTGTTTATTGATATCGGAACGACACCAGAATCGGTTGCTCGTGCGCTCAATAAAAATCACAAACAGCTTCGCGTGGTGACCAACAATATTAATGTTGCCACCATTCTGTTACCAAACCCAGAAATCAAAGTGATTTTGGCGGGCGGTGAAGTTCGCAACCGTGACGGCGGTATTGTTGGAGAAGCGACGCTCGATTTCGTCAAGCAATTCCGCCTTGATTTTGGCATTTTGGGTATCAGTGGTATCGATTTTGATGGCTCACTACTGGACTTTGATTACCACGAAGTTCGCGTTAAACAGGCGATTATCGATAACAGCCGCAGCGTTTTCCTTGCGGTTGACCATTCGAAGTTTGGTCGTAATGCGATGGTGAAACTGGGCAATATCGCGCAATTGAACATGGTATTTACCAACAAACAACCACCAGAAGAGATTCTCGCGATTCTAAAAGAAGCAGCAGTTCCGCTCGAAGTGGTTGATACGCAAATGGAAAGAGCCATAACTGAATAGCGTTTACACTCACTATTTACGCGCATAAATGACCTCTGTCTTAATTAGGCAGAGGTTTTTTTGTGCCCAAATCACACAAAACGCTCACAAACGAAAATAAATAATGACCACAAACGAAACCTAAGCTAGGATAAACTCATGTTCCAAAATGCTCGTTCGCTCACTAAGAGGTCAAATTTATGAGTATCCAACAAAATGCTTCCACGACGAATTCATCCCCTACTCTAGACATGATCGTGATCGGCGGCGGCATTAACGGGGCTGGTATTGCTGCAGATGCTGCTGGCCGTGGTTTAAGCGTCGGTTTGTATGAAGCTAACGACTTCGCATCGGCAACCTCTTCTGCAAGTTCAAAACTGATCCACGGTGGATTACGTTACCTTGAACACTATGAGTTTCGTTTGGTTTCGGAAGCGCTCGCTGAGCGTGAAGTGATCTTACGCAAAGCGCCTCATGTGGCTCTGCCAATGCGCTTCCGTTTACCTCATCGTCCATTTTTACGCCCAGCTTGGATGATCCGCTGTGGCTTGTTCCTTTACGATAACTTGGGTAAACGAACCACTCTTCCAGGCAGCAAAACCGTCAACCTAGCAAAATCAGGCCTATTAAAACCTGAAATGAAAACCGGTTTCGAATACTCAGATTGTTGGGTAGATGACGCACGCTTGGTGTTGTTGAACGTTCTAGCGGCTAAAGAGAATAACGCAGAAGTTCGCAACTACTGTCGCGTAGAAAAAGCACACCGTGAAGGCGGCATTTGGCATGTCACTATTCATGACGTCACCACAGACCAACGTTTCGAACGCAAAGCGAAAGCTCTGGTTAACGCTGCCGGTCCATGGGTGAAACAGTTCTTTGATGAAGGATTAGAACAAACCTCCCCTCGCAACATTCGTTTGATCAAAGGCTCGCACATCGTTGTTCCTCGTATCCACAACGAGCCGCAAGCCTACATCCTACAAAACAAAGATAACCGCATCGTATTTATGATCCCTTACTTAGATAAGTTCTCGATCATTGGTACAACGGATGTGGAGTACAAAGGCGATCCGCGTGAAGTCGCGATTTCCGAAGATGAAGTCGATTACTTGATCGATATCGTTAACCAACACTTTGTCCACCAGCTAAGCCGCGAAGACGTGGTGTGGACATACAGTGGTGTACGTCCGTTGTGTGATGATGAGTCTGACTCACCGCAAGCGATCACACGTGACTACACACTAGAACTGGACGCTGAATACGACCACGCACCTTTACTTTCAGTGTTCGGCGGCAAGCTCACGACATACCGTAAGCTTGGTGAAGCGGCAATGAAGAAACTTGCACCTTACCTACCAGAAATGGGGAAAGACTGGACGGCAAACCAAACCCTTCCTGGCGGTAACTTCAGTTGCAGCCGCGAGCAATTGGCGAAGATGATTCATGCGAAATACTCATGGGCATCAGAAGCGATGTTGCTGCGCTACGTGACTCAGTTTGGTACACAAACTTGGGACCTAATGGAAGGCACTAGCAACGTAGAAGATCTTGGTCATTGCTTTTCGGAGCAAGCAAGCGGCGTATATCAACGTGAAATTGATTACTTGATGAATCACGAAATGGCGCTAACCGATGAAGACATCTTATGGCGTCGTACAAAACTTGGTTTATACATGAACGAAGAGGAGAAAATCGCACTGGCAGAATATCTAAAAGAGAAGCTGCAACAGAAAGTCGTTAGCCTCTCACAAGTAAGTTAAATTGGACTCTCCTAATACAAAGCCTGCACCCCGCCTGTCTCTTATACACAAAT